>URDD01000033.1 GCA_900546395.1 uncultured Bacteroidales bacterium
GCTCTCTGTAGCCTTTGCAAGCATCTCGGCAACTCTGTTTGTACCCTTTGCAAAAGCAGGAATCTCAAATACTCCTACAGGACCGTTCCAAAGAATAGTCTTTGACTTCATGATAACCTCTTCCCAAGTGGCAAGTGTGCTAGGAGCTGCATCAACGCCTTCCCATCCGTCAGGAATTTCAAAGTTGTGGCAGATCTTAGTATTTGCATTCTCTGAGAAATCATCTGCAATGACAACCTCTTTTGAAAGATAGAGTTTCACGCCTTTCTCTTCTGCCTTCTTCAATGTGTCAAGTGCAAGCTGAAGCTGATCGTCCTCACAGAGAGAATTTCCAATCTTTCCGCCCTGGGCCTTGATGAAAGTATAAACCATACCTCCACCGATAATCATATTGTCAACTACATCGAAAAGATGCTCGATGATACCAATCTTTGAAGACACCTTTGCTCCGCCGATGATAGCAGTTACAGGGCGCTCAGGATTGTTGACAACTCTTTCAAGAGCCTTGATCTCTCCTTCCATAAGATAACCGAACATCTTGTCCTGAGGGAAATACTTTGCTATGAGAGCTGTAGAACCATGGGCACGGTGTGCTGTTCCGAATGCATCGTTAACATAGCAGTCTCCGTAAGAAGCAAGCTTCTCGACAAATTTCTTCTGGCTCTCCTTGAGAGCAGCTTTGGCAGCCTTCTTGTCCTCGTCTGTGGCATCCTCTGCCAGACCTCTTGGCTTGCCTTCTTCCTCTGCATAGAAACGGAGGTTTTCAAGAACAAGAACCTCACCCGGCTTAAGAGCTTCAACCTGTGCATCTGCATTCTGGCAGTCATCAGCAAACTTTACAGTAACGCCGAGCAACTCCTGAACACGTCCGAGAATATGCTTGAGAGAAAATTTTTCAGTTACTCCCTTAGGTCTGCCGAGATGAGACATGATGATTACTGAGCCGCCTTTTTCAAGGATTTTCTTCAAAGTCGGAACAGCTGCCCTGATACGAGTATCGTCTGTTATCTCGAATTTCTCGTTAAGAGGAACATTGAAATCTACTCTGACAAGAGCTTTCTTGCCGGAAAAATCATAAGTATCAATACTTTGCTGCATAAAATATGTATTAAAAAAGTTTTCTTTCCATTCTATGGTCCGGTTCACTACACACCTTTTATGCCAAACCACATTCTGCAAAGGTAACAAAATTAGATGAATAGTGTTATCTTTGCACTCATTAAACTGCACATTATGACAATAGAAACTCCTGGAAAATACTGGCAAGACTATGAATTGGTTGATTCCGGCAACTTTGAAAAGCTGGAGAGATTCGGCCAGTACTATCTCGCACGTCCCGAGCCGAAAGCACTGTGGAACAAAACATTGAGCGACTCTGAATGGAACAGGATGACCCATACGAAGTTCAAAACAGGAGCCGGCTTCGGTAAGGCCGGTAAGGAGGATAGCGGAACTTGGGAGCGACTGAAAAAAATGAATGACCAGTGGGTCATAAGATACAGCGGCAGCCCACAGGGTCTGAACTTCAGACTAAGACTCGGGCTTACTTCCTTCAAACATGTAGGAGTTTTTCCTGAACAATCAAGTAACTGGGAATATATCTACAGACAAACTCGTACTTTGGTGGAAAAGGCCGTGAGAGAAAATCTGCCAAGGCCAAAAGTCCTTAACTTGTTTGCATACACAGGAGCGGCATCCCTTGCTGCAAAAGCGGCAGGTGCTGATGTAACGCATCTTGACTCCGTACGCCAGGTCGTTACATGGGCAAGAGAAAATATGGAACTGAGCGGACTTGACAATATAAGATGGACAGTGGAGGACGCCCTCAAGTTTGCAAAACGGGAGGCACGGCGCGGAAATGTATATCAGGGTATAATCCTGGATCCCCCTGCTTACGGACACGGCCCTGACGGAGAAAAATGGAAACTTGATGAATGTCTGTTCGAAATTCTAGGGTGCGTATCCCGGATTCTTGCTCCAAAAGACAGTTTCATGGTCTTGAACCTTTATTCCAACGGATATTCTGCCGTTCTCGGAGAAACTGTTGTAAAGCAGGCATTCAAGCTTGACTCTGATTATGGAAAAGCAGAAGGTAATTACGATATAGAATGCGGAGAACTGGTCCTTCAGGACAGCTTCGGTAAGAACCTGCCTCTCAGCATTTTCGTTAGGCTAAGAAGATAGAACTAATATTGCGCAAAACATATTTAAAGGCAGACAGGCGACCCTTTCAGGATCGCCTGTCACTTTAATGTGGAGAATACGAGAGTCGAACTCGTGACCTCTTGCATGCCATGCAAGCGCTCTAGCCAACTGAGCTAATCCCCCATTGAGCCTGCAAAGTTAACACTTTATTCCTTTTTGCAAAATCAAAATGCTCGTTACATTTCAAAAAAAACAGGCTACCTTTTTCCTTCGATATCTTTCAAATGAATCTCCAGAGCCTTTACTGAAATCTGAATCTCCCGTACAGACACGGCAAGAGATGCGATAAGAAGCAAAAGCGCTACTCCGAAAACAACAATGGAAAGCATCCTCAAGTGTATATATATAAGAAACATAGACACTACACAGAACAGCAGGCTGGAAATACCCAAAATCTGCATGGCGCGTGTAAGATAAAGCCTCTTCCTGAGATTTTCAATCTGAGCTGCCGTAACTTCCGACCGGTTCTGCAAATACTGGTCCTTCAGATTCCTTACCAGCTGGGCATACGACAGAAATCTGTTCGTATAAGCCAGCAAAATAAGAGAAACTGCAGAAAACAGAAAAGTAGGTGTAACCAGTGTGAATTCTTCCATTCTACTCCTCCCCTCCCATAAATGGCTTTATCAGTTCGGAAACCTGGCTCAAATATTTCTCTGATTCTTCTTTGAAACCATTTTGTTTCATTATATCAGCAAGGTAGTATATATACTTAATGCTTGTTTCAAAATCCGTTGCCGCAAAGTCATAAAAAGACAGATAAAACGATGCCGACTGGAAAATCTCATTGAAAAACCTTCCTGACAACTCCAGTCCTTTATCCTTGGCTCCCAAGTTCATATACTCCTCCACCATATTCAGTACTATCATTTCATTCGAGAAGCCGAGATATGAAACATCCAGAGGATAATTCTTTTCAGGCATACATTCCTGACATTTGTCAAGCATTTCTATAGCTCTGTCATTCCATCCAGCCTTTTTCATTTCTCTGGCAACATTCAGGAAGAGAACTCTCTGAGGAAGCACCCCGCAGAAAGTATAAAGATTCTGATAATCAACAAAATAATCAGTTCTCGCGAGAGCATCCCATTTGAATACCTCTGTCATCTTGTGATAAAGATCATCCGGATCAGCAAAACCTACATCCAGAGAGCTCATCTTATTCTTTATCGGAACAAACTTGTACGAAAAACCTTCATACATCAGATATTCCTTTATTCCGACATTAAGGTCACCGCCCATACTAAGCATATTCAACGGTCTGTCCCACTGATAGTTTGATAGAAAATCCAATAAAAACAGTTCCTGTTTTGAAATAGCATTCTTATCCTTTGAAATAGTAAGCACTATCTCTTCCGGAATCCTGTCAGCATATTTTTCATCCAGAATACCATATTTAATTACATTCTCTTTGTTTACCGGAATCGAGAACTTACGTGACATTATGTAGTCCAGACGGGCTCCGCTTTCCATTGTAACCTTTGCCTCCGGATGACGGAAAACCTCCATAACCACAGAAAGAGGAACTACCTGATCTCTTTTATCATATATAGGTATATACTCATTTGTTCCATAAAGATACTGTTCCTTCCCAACTTTCAGTTCAAGAGGAGCAGACTCATTCACTGCATATTTCATCTGATCAATATGCCAGTCGGTTCCGAGCAGTGAAGTATTGCAGATTCTCACATCAGGACGTACATTCTCGACTTCCTGTGCATACCAGAGTGGGAATGTATCATTGTCACCGTGAGTAATCAATATTCCGTTCTGCCCTACAGACTCGAGGTAGTTGCGCGCCACCTCCACAGCTGTCTTTCTGTTGCTCCTGTCATGATCATCCCAGTTCTGCTGCGCCATAAGTGCAGGAACACCAAGACAAAGAAGCGATACTGCAGATGCCGCCAGTACATATTTTCCTGAATTTCCGGCGACTGAAGATTCTTCCCGTCCTTTTGAAAGAAGGTTTTCAATCCACGAATATACAGCCGTCACTGCAAGTCCTATCCAGAAACAGAAGGCATAGAATGACCCGGCATAAGCATAGTCCCTTTCCCTGACCTGATAAGGAGGCTGGTTAAGATAAATGACGATTGCTATTCCCATCATGAAGAAAAGCAGGAAAGTAAGCCACGCTCCTCTCTTGTCCCGTGCAAACTGATAGAAAATTCCTATTATACCAAGCAACAGAGGAAGCATATAATAATGGTTCTTTCCTTTGTTATCCTTAAGGAATGCCGGTGCATTACTCTGGTCTCCGAGTCTGGCCTTGTCAATGAAGCCTATACCTGACTCCCAATTTCCTATAAAGATATCACCCGGACTCGGACTGTGGATTTCATTCTGTCTTCCTGCAAAATTCCACATGAAGTACCTCCAATACATCCAGTTTATCTGATAATCAAAGAAAAACCTCATATTGTCCAGGAAGGTAGGCTTCCTGTATTCTGCACCCGGAACAGGCTTTCCTTCTTTAATATACATATTGTAAAATTCCGCAGCTCTTTCATCGGAACTTGACCACATTCTCGGGAAAAGCATTTTTCCTTCTGAAGCATACACTGGTGTAGGCTGTCCCTGAGCCTTTATATACCTGTCCCCCATAGGAGTCCAGTACTCCGGCTGCTTGATTTCCTCGAGCGGCGCACCGAAATACTGTCCGTAAATCAATGGGCTTGACCCATACTGTTCCCTTGAAAGATATCGTATAAGCGTAAAAGGATTGTCAGGCTGATATTCGTTTGTCGGAGTCTTTACCGAAGACCTGATTATCACGACTGAGAATACGGAAAATCCTATCACTACCGTAGTAAAGCAAAGAAGTGCGGTATTCAGAAAAGCCTTTTTCTTCTTCAAAGTAACAAAGAGTCCCCAGAAACACAGACCCAGTAAGGCAAGCATGAAGAATGCTGCACCCGAATTGAAAGGCAGGCCGAGGACATTGACAAAGAAAAGATCGAAGTAAGCTGCAAACCTTGGCAGAAACGGAATTATACCATACAGGACCACAACTATCAGTGCACATGAAAGCAGAAATATCTTGACATATTCCCAAAAACTGTAATGACCGTCCTCTCTCTTTTTATAATAGAACAGGAATACAAGACATGGAATTGCCAGCAAATTAAGCAGATGAACCCCGATAGACAGGCCCATAAGGAATGAAATGAGGATAATCCACCTGTTTGCGTATGGCCTGCCGGCCTGCTCATACCACTTGGTCATAGCCCAGAACACCGCCGCTGTAAACAGTGAAGACATTGCATACACCTCTCCCTCTACGGCAGAGAACCAGAATGTATCGGAAAAGCAATAAGCCAAAGCTCCTACCGCGCCCGCACCATATATAGATATGGCCCTCGAAACTGAATATGTTCCGTCAGCAGAAGGCTTGACAACCCTGCGCGCCAGAAATACGACTGTAAGGTAAAGGAAAAATACGGTCAGCGCAGAGCACAATGCACTCATTGCATTCACGGCTACAGCAGCATGGGAGGCATCTGTAAATATTGTAAAAAATCTGGCTATTATCTGAAACAACGGGTTTCCCGGAGGATGACCGACTTCCAGTTTGTATGAAGAGGCGATGAACTCTCCACAGTCCCAAAATGAGGCAGAAGGCTCGATTGTCATAAGATATGTGAAAGCAGATATTACGAAAACAGCCGTAGCGACAACTCTGCTCCACAGGTCGAATTTCCTGTTATCCATTTATTTTTTCTTAAATTAATTATTCAAAGTCCTAACTGGCAAATATACACAGAAGCCGAGAGCATAGCAAATAAATTTAGTCAGTCCGGGGGCGTCCCTCAAGCAGTTTGCTTATATTTGTACTGTGCATATATTAAAGTAATGCGCTATATTTGCAAAAATTATGACAAAGATGGCCGACAACGACTGGAAAAAAAGACTGGGTGTGGTTTTTTCCACAAATCCCGACTACAAATACGAAGAAGAGACAGATGAACAAGCCGAAACTCTGCCTCCAGAAAAACAGAAGCTGATTGTAAGCATCGATAGAAGAAACCGAGGAGGAAAACAGGTAACGCTCGTGACCGGCTTTGTAGGATCTGATGAAGACCTTGCAGATTTGGGTAAGACACTGAAAGTGAAATGCGGAGTAGGAGGATCTGCAAAAAAAGGAGAGATAACCGTACAGGGTGACTTCAGAGATAAGATTACTGCTCTTCTTACTGATATGGGGTACAAGGCCAAACGCGGAAATTGAAAATGCCGGACAGCACATTCATTATACCGGCAGATACTTCTGCCGTATCGGATATCATAGTACAGCCTGCCGACAGCGCTTTTCTGAGCGGAAAACTTCATTTGGAAAAGATTGAAAACTCCGCAGTCAGTCAGTCATCCGGCACAGGTTCACATTACCGTCAGGAAAGCATTGTACTGGATATCATAACAATGCTTTTTGTAATTCTCGGCATGGCATGTCTCAGAAAATACATAACTATCTTTCCGTCTCTTGTCGGATGCATTATAAGATGGAAAGAAAACATCAATCTTGAAGACAGTACCAAACTGTGTCTGGCAAGAAATCATCTTTATGTATTGCTATTGATTCCATTCTGCCTCATTGCTGCAAAATTCAGAATATATGATCCCGGGATAATATCAGGGATGCCAGACCTATACCGTTTTCTTTGCATTACAGGTATTTTTCTCATATATCTTTTGATAAAACAGGGATTGCAAAAATTTGTCAGATTCGGGAAAATCCAGGAAAAGAGTTTTAGCGCTGCTGTAAATTCTTTCAGAACATATTTCGTTATTTTTGTTACTATTACATTGGCGTCAATCGGAATATCCGAATTGGCAGACATTTCTGAAGATATTTCAAGAAATATAATAACTTACGAGTTATCAGTAATTTACATCATATTTCTATTTAGAAAAGCACAAATTTTCATAAACTCTTGCTCTCTTATCTCAGGTATTTTGTATCTTTGCACCCTTGAAATTTTACCGACAGGCATTTTGGTTGCCTTAGCAATAGTTTTATAAAGAAAATGACTGTGAAGAATATTCTGATATCCCAGCAGCCACCCAAAGCTGTGTCACCGTATTCATCAATCGCAGAAAAATACGGCGTTAATTTTGACTTCAAACCATTTTTCAGCCTGGAGCCTCTATCATCAAGAGAGTTCAGGGCTCAAAGGATAAATATCCTGGAACATACTGCGATAGTTTTTTCCGCAAGATCAACCATAGACGCATTCTTTGCCCTATGTAACGAATTGCGCGTAAAGATACCTGAAACAATGAAATACTTCTGTACTACCGAAGTTGTGGCGATGTATCTGCAGAAGCACATTGTTTATAGAAAACGTAAAATATTTTTCGGAGACGGGACCCCGTCTTCTGTCATTTCGCAAATAGGAAGCAAGCATAAAGAAGAGAATTTCCTCATAGCCACTTCCGATACTGCAAACAACGATATCACAAAGATATTCCAGAACAGCGGACTGAAGTTCGAAAGTGCAACATTTGTAAAATCCGTATCACAGGATCTGACCAGCACAAATCTTGAGAACTATGATATGATAGTCCTCTACAACCCTTCTGACGTAAAGTCTCTCTACGAGAATTTCCCTCAGTTTACACAGGGTAATACCAAATTCGTGGCCTACGGAAAATCAGTTCTAAAGGCCATGGACGAAGCCGGTCTTGAAGTAGCTGTTTCAGCACCAACTCCTGAAGCACCATCTGTAGCCAAGGCTTTGGAAATATATCTTGAAAAAAACAAGGCCTGATGGGCCAGTTGAAAAATACACTTTCAAAAGAAGAAAGGCTTCACAGCAAGAATGATATAAACAAACTTCTTGCTGAAGGTAAATTCGGTAGTGCGACAACATTAAAATACTGTTTCCGCACTGCCAATGGTTTATCATACAATAGGATACTTGTCTCTGTACCTAAAAGACTTTTCAAGCGCGCCGTGAAAAGAAATCTTCTGAAACGAAGGCTAAGGGAATGCTACAGACTGCAGAAACAGACTCCTGGACTTGAACAGGGTGTAGATATAATGTTTATCTACAACACAAAAACTGTTCTTCCTTTTGCCGAAATATATAATACTGTAGGTCAGATTCTTACAAAAATATCCGACAGCAATGAAGAACGGAAAAACTGAAAACAAGGCAGTTGCGTTTCTGAAAAAGGCAGGTATTTTTCCTTTTGTCATGCTTATAAGATTCTATCAGGTCTGCATATCTCCATTAAAGCCGCCTTCATGCAGATTCACTCCGACCTGCTCCCAATATGCTTTGGAAGCCTTCCGCAAACACGGTCCGTTCAAAGGCCTCTGGCTTACAATACGGCGGCTCTCCCGCTGTCACCCGTTAGGCGGAAGCGGATATGACCCGGTTCCTTAAATTCACCTTCAGAAATGCCGAAAAAAGAAAACATACAGAAGATGTTTGATGACATCGCTCCGGAATATGACAAACTGAACCATATAATGTCTTTCGAAATAGACAGAAGATGGAGGAAAGCAGCAGTCAGCAGGATTATAGACAAAGACAGGACGCTTGAAATACTTGACGTTGCCTGCGGAACCGGAGACTTTTCCATAGAAATCGCCAGAAAGGCAAAGCAGGGAAGCCACATAACAGGCGTTGACATCTCTGCCGGGATGCTGGAAATAGGTAATAAAAAAGTGGCAGCAAACGGATTGTCTGCAACAATACATCTTGAACAGGGCGACTGTGAGCATCTTATATTCACGGACGCCACATTCGACCGAGTATCAGTAGCCTTCGGCGTAAGAAATTTCGAAAATCTGGAAGCCGGACTAAAGGAAATGAGACGAGTCCTCAAATCAGGAGGAAAAGCTGTTATTCTGGAACTTTCAGTACCGGAAAACCGGTTTCTTCTTGCGTTATACAAGATATATGCTTTTAAAATCCTACCGGCTATCGGAAGTGCAATTTCTGGTAATAAGGGAGCTTATGAATACCTTCCTGCATCTGTCCTGAAATTTCCAGGAGAGGAGGAATTCAAAAAGATAATGTCCGGCTGTGGTTTCAGAAACATTAAAACCAGGTCATTTACATTCGGAGCCTGCAGAATGTATGTCGGAGAAAAGTAGCGGTTTTCTGAACATAACAGTATTTTCCTGATTGAAGAATCTAGAAAAGCAGGTATGCTACAAAGCCGAAGCCCGCTGTCAGAGCAAAAAGCAAGGTAGCCACTGAAAGCTGGGGAAGCATCCTGTCGAGTGATTTTCCAGAACTCCTCCATACACTAACGGCATTAGTCACAAATAACGGAAGAGTAAGAACAAAAAGATAGTGCCACCAGTCGAACATTCTTAAAGAAGCATAAGCTATCATCGCAGCCCATCCAGTAAGCAATAGTACCGTATGATATACCTTTGCCCATTTCTCTCCTATAATCAAAGGTAATGTACGGCGTGTCCTTTCATCGCTTTTCATATCCCTGATATTGTTTATATTCAATACACCGACGCTGAAAAAGCCTATTGCTGAAGCAGGCAAAAGCAGAATCCATGACCTTATCTCATGCGCAGCGACAAAGTATGCACCGAGAACAGCCACGACTCCAAAAAAAAGAAAGACTGACAAATCACCGAATCCCTTATAGCCGTAAGGGTTTCGCCCGAGTGTATATCTCATGGCACCTGAAATGGCAACAACTCCAAGCATAATGAGAAGTACCGGCTCCAAAGCCATAAAAGTTCCGAAAGAAAACCATATCATAGCAAGTCCCGATGCACAGCAAAGCAAAACACAGGCTGCAATCATAATACGCAGGTCTGAAACAGAAAGCCCACCGGAAACCAAGGAATAGGTCGGTCCGAGACGGTCTGACAAGAGGTCTGTTCCGTGAAGATAGTCTCCCAATTCATTTGAAAGGTTGGACAAAATCTGAAGCAGCACCGTAGTCAGGACCGTGAATAAAATGACCTGCGGTCTGACTGAATAATCAGCGACAGCAAGCATTATTCCCATTGAAACTCCTGCTACGGAAAGAGGCAAAGTACGAAGCCTCATCGCTTTTATACAAAATCCTGCTTTTTTCATAAAATATGGCTTTAAACAACCTACAACTACTAAAACAACAAGTGAAACAACAAAACAAACAACAATCCGACAAAAGAAAATGGCGACATTTGTCGCGGTTAAGAATCTTATTCGTCTCTTTCTGCGGAGAGCTGAAACCCGCAGAATTTCTCTAAGGAGAATTTAAAAAAGGAGTTCCCGTGACGGGCACTCCTTTTTTACTTTATAAAAGCTTTCGGAAACAACACCTTCAAGTTTATTGAGACAAAGTGAAGCGCAGCCATTATAATGCCGCAACATCGTCTGTCATAAAGGAACTGCTCTCCAAATGGCCTTCCTTTCGGACTCAGCAAGGCTGAATACCGTTCTTTCAGACTGAAAGAACGATTCCTCCATTTTGGAACTCCCGGATTGCGGTCACAGAATGCCAGAATACCCGGAGCTACCACTTCAGTAATCCCTTTTTTCATAGCTCTTATTCCATAATCGTAATCACCGAAACTATGGGTATAGCTTGGATCCATAGTTCCAAGCTGCCTGAACACATAATCAGGAATCAGAACCAGGTTTCCATTGAATATATCACATGCAACAGGAATCGTATCATCCGGCCTAATTATCCTGCCGCTACGGGTCCTGCCGCCATAAGACAGTCTGCCTGAAGAATCTGTAGCTGTTCCGACAACTATAGCACGATGCCCAAGCGAGGCTGAGTTTTCAAGCAACGTCATAAATGCTCCCGGACTGAGCATCGTATCGTCATTCAGCCAGAGATAGAAGTCATAATGCTGTCTGGCTGCTTCATTCCAAGCGGCACACATTCCCCTGTTCCAAAAAAGATTTCCGTTCCCGTGTATGACAATTACCTCCGGAAACAAAGCGGCTACTGCCTCTGCTGTACCGTCTGTACACCCGTCTTCCGTCAGATATATGTCAAATTTGTATTTGCCTGATGCCCGGAATGCCTCTATCTGCCTGTAGCATAAAGAAAGGCAACTCAGTGTACTGTCCTTCCTGTTAAATACAGACAATAAGACCGCTACATTCATTATACTCACGATTCACAAGGTTAGTCAAGTTTAAGGACAGCCATAAAGGCGCTCTGCGGAACTTCCACAGTGCCTATCTGACGCATTCTCTTCTTTCCCTGTTTCTGCTTTTCCAGCAATTTCCTTTTTCTGGAAATATCTCCGCCATAACATTTGGCTGTAACATCCTTTCGGACAGCTTTCACTGTTTCTCTTGCTATAATTTTTGCACCGATTGCAGCCTGTATGGCAATATCGAACTGCTGTCTTGGAATCAGTTCCTTAAGTTTCTCACATATTTTTCTTCCGAAATCATAAGCGTGATCGACATGTATAAGACTTGAAAGTGCATCCGCAGGTTCACCATTGAGAAGAATATCAAGTTTGACAAGTTTCGCATCACGGAAACCTATAATATGGTAATCAAAAGAAGCATAACCTTTAGAGATAGACTTCAACTTGTCATAAAAATCAAATACAATCTCTGACAGAGGCATCTCATAAGTCAGTTCAAGTCTGTCAGATGTGATATAATGCTGATTTACAAGCAGCCCCCTTTTATCAAGACACAACTTCATTATAGGCCCGTAAAACTCGGATTTTGAAATTACCTGTGCCCTGATATAAGGCTCCTCTATCCTGTCTATCAAAGTTGCGGCAGGCAAACCTGAAGGATTGTGGACATCAACGACACTGCCCTGTGTCGTATATACTTTATATGAAACGTTTGGAACTGTAGTGATAACATCCATACCAAACTCTCTGTAAAGCCTTTCCTGGACTATTTCCAAATGAAGCAAGCCAAGGAATCCACATCTGAAACCGAATCCTAACGCCAGCGACGACTCCGGCTCGAAAACAAGTGATGCATCATTCAACTGAAGTTTCTCTATGGATGAACGTAACTCCTCATATTGGTCTGTTTCCACAGGATATACTCCGGCAAAAAGCATCGGCTTAACCTCCTCAAATCCTGCAATTGCCTGAGAACAAGGACGTTCAACATGTGTAATCGTATCTCCAACCTTAACTTCCGCCGCAGTCTTTATTCCTGATATGATATATCCCACACTTCCGCACGGAATCTCTTTTCTTGGATCAAGTTTCATCTTCAGTACTCCGATTTCGTCAGCCTCATACTCTTTTCCTGTATTGAAGAACTTAACTTTCTCACCTGTCTTTATCGTACCGTTAACTACCTTGAAATATGCTATGATTCCTCTGAAAGAATTGAAAACAGAGTCAAAGATAAGAGCCTGGAGAGGAGCCTCCGGATCTCCTGAAGGCGCCGGTATTCTCTCCACAATCGCATCAAGAATGTCACGCACCCCTTCTCCGGTCTTTCCGGACGCACACAAAATCTCTTCATGCTTGCACCCCAGAAGGTCTACCACCTGATCTGATACGACATCTACCATTGCGGAATCCATATCTATTTTATTCAGGACAGGAATGATTTCAAGATTATGCTCAATAGCCAGGTACAGATTTGAAATAGTCTGGGCCTGAATACCCTGAGTAGCATCCACTATAAGCAAGGCGCCTTCACAGGAAGCTATTGCACGCGACACTTCATAAGAAAAATCGACATGCCCCGGAGTATCAATCAGGTTCAGTACATATTTCTCACCTTTGTAGGTATAATCCATCTGAATCGCATGGCTCTTGATAGTAATTCCTTTTTCCTTTTCAAGATCCATAGAATCCAGCACCTGCGACTCCATGTCGCGTGAACTGAGAGTGTCTGTTATTTCGATCATCCTGTCTGCAAGAGTACTTTTCCCGTGATCGATATGAGCAATGATACAAAAGTTTCTGGTGTTCTTCATCACACTTATATATAATGACAAAATATCTTGCAAAGATAAGCAGAAATTTCAAAACAGATTCCACTCAGAAATGCGAAGAACATAGCATATCTCCAATAATACTGTATTTTATAAATAAAAGCATATTTTCGAAAAGAAATGAAATAAATTGAAAAGAAAAGAAAAATATCACAATACATTATGAATCAAATACAAAACTCTTGCCTTCAATTATCCCAAAGAAAAAACTATTTTCAATTTATCAGGAAATCTTCTTTATTTCCATATATTTTAATTATTTTTGTCGGGATTGGCATTAAATGACAACTAATTCACAACAAATTATACAATGGCAACAACTGACGAATTGAAAAAAATCGCCTCACAAGTGAGGAGAGATATCATCAGAATGGTATCGGCAGCAAAATCCGGCCACCCGGGAGGCTCAATGAGCAGCGCTGATTTTCTTGCAGCACTTTATTTTGGCGGAGTTATGAAACACGACCCGGCAACCTGGACACGCAGCGGAAAAGGTCAGGACATATTCATATTGTCCGCAGGACACCTGACACCTGTCTATTACTCTCTCCTGGCACGCGCAGGCTATTTTCCTATATCAGAACTTGCAACTTTCAGAAAATTCGGATCAAGGCTTCAGGGACACCCGTCAATAGAAAGAGGACTTCCGGGAGTATTTCAGGCATCAGGATCACTTGGACAAGGGATTTCAGCAGCAGCAGGTGCAGCACTTGCAAAAAAAATGGACAAAGAACCGGAATATGTCTATGTCCTTGCAGGAGACGGAGAAAGCGAAGAAGGCCAGATATGGGAAGCAGCAATGTTTGCCGCACACCACAAACTGGACAACCTGATTGCAATGACAGACTGGAACAGACAGCAGATTGACGGAAATATAGAGGATGTTGCCGGTGTAGGAAACCTTAAAGTAAAATGGGAATCATTCGGCTGGACTGTCATATCATGCGACGGACACTGCTTCGACAGCATACTTGACGCATTCAGGCAGGCAAAGGAGCAGACAGGCAAAGGAAAGCCTGTAATGATCCTTATGAACAGCGACATGGGACACGGCGTTGATTTTATGGCAGGCACACACAAATGGCATGGAAAGGCCCCTTCTGCAGAACAATGCGCCGAAGCACTTTCGCAGCTTGAAGAAACACTCGGAGATTTTTAATTTTGTAAAAGAAAGATTGCAATGAAAAAATATACAGATACAGGCAAAAAAGACACTCGCAGCGGTTTTGGAGCAGGCCTTTATGAAGCAGGAAAACGCCATCCTGAAGTAGTGGCAATGACTGCCGACCTGATAGGCTCTGTAAAAATGGAAAATTTCATCAAGGATTTTCCAGAGAGATTTGTTCAATGCGGAATCGCAGAAGCAAATATGATAGGAGCGGCAGCAGGAATAGCACTTACCGGAAAAACTGTCTTCGCCGCATCATTTGCAGAGTTCGTAACAGGCAGAGTATATGACCAGATCCGTCAGGAAGTATCTTACGGTCATACAAATGTGAAAATCGCCGCTTCACATGCGGGAATCACTCTTGGAGAAGACGGCGCCACACACCAGACAATGGAAGACATTGCCCTGATGCGCGCTCTGCCTGGAATGGTCGTTATCAATCCTTGCGACTACAACCAGACAAAAGCTGCGACAATTGCAGCAGCTGAATATGACGGACCTGTATATCTCAGGTTCGGCAGACCGGCCGTTCCTAATTTTACACCTGAAGACCAGAAGTTCGAAATAGGAAAGGCCATTATGATGAACGAGGGAAAAGACGTGACTATCATCGCCACTGGACACCTTGTATGGGAAGCGCTCAAAGCTGCAGAGATACTTGAGTCAGAAGGCATTTCCGCAGAAGTGATAGATATTGCTACTATCAAGCCTCTTGATACTGAAGCAATAGTAAAATCCGCAGCAAAGACAAGGGCGGTTGTTTGTGCAGAAGAGCATAATATGGCAGGCGGCCTCGGAGAACTCGTTGCCGGAGCGCTGGCAGCCGAACTTCCTACACCGATAGAGTACATAAACGGCAGGGACAAGTTTGGACAAAGCGGTACCCCAGCAGAGCTGATGGCCGCATACGGACTTGATGCCGAGCATATTGCCGATGCAGCAAAAAAGGCTATAACAAGAAAATAAGAGTCAATGTCTGATCGGGAGATAATGGAAATCTACCGTAGCGGTGCTCAAGAACAGGCGTTCAACCTTATTGTAAAAAAATATGGAGAACGACTTTATTGGCATATCCGAAGATTTACCTGCTCCCATGAAGATACAGACGACCTGCTGCAGGAGACTTTTACTAAAATATGGACCGCGCTTCCTTCTTTCAGGGAGGATGCGCGGCTTTTTACTTGGATTTACAGGATTGCGACAAATGAATCTCTTAATTATTTAAGAAAGAGAAAAGCCATGACTTTGTTTTCTTCAGGAAGTATTATTGAAGATATGGAAAAAAGGATTGATTCTGACCCGTATTTCAGCGGAAATGAGCTTCAGCGCATCCTTATGAAGTCCATACAAAAACTTCCAGACAAGCAAAAAACCGTATTCACAATGAGGTATTTTGACGAACTGAGTTACGATGAGATTTCTGAAATTACAGGAAACTCAGTCGGTTCATTGAAAGTCTCATACCACCTTGCCTACAAAAAAATCAAATCAGCCATTGAAAACGTCCTGTAAATTCATGAAATTAAAAATCTTGAAAAGTTTCAGACATCCTCTTAACTTTTGCCATACGGACGTGTCAAAATAAAGGTTGCAGGAAGAGTCCTTTTGTGGAATTAAAAAAATAAACGATGGACATATTACAGACAGATAAAAACCTGAAAAGGATGCCATACAGGCTTCCGGAAGGTTATTTGGCAGACTTGACGGAGCAGCTTGCCAAACAACGTCATGAAATTCCTGCAGAAACGGCAGAGCAGAGAACTCTATGGCAGATTCTTGCACCATACGCAGCCATGGCAGCAATGTTCACAATTATAGCACTGGGAGGAAAAACTCTTGCTGAAATGACCGGACATCGGAAAGGGTGGACCGAACAAGACGAGTTTATCTATACGGAACTCATGCCCGTTACAGGACCTTCCGACCAGCTCTACGGTTTGAGCGATAGCGAATACATCGCTGAAACTGAACCGTCAGACAACGATATAGTAGAATATCTCATTTATTCCGGAGTTTCAATAGAAGAAATAAACTTTGATGATTATGAATAAATTACGCAACGCTATCCTATATTTTGGACTTCTGCTGCTTTCATCAGTATCGCTTTATGCTCAGCCGAAAAATGATGATAGCAAAGGATGGAAAGACAGGATAATGAGTGAAAAAATCGCTTTTCTCACTACAGAGGCCAATATAACACCTGAAGAGGCTCAGAAATTCTGGCCGGTATATAATCAGATATGGGAAGAACGATGGGCATCACGCCGCGACGTCATGGACAGTTTCCGAAATCTGGACATTGCTATCAAAGAAAACAAGAGTTCCAGAGAAATTTCAAAACTGCTGGACATTTATCTTTCAAAAATCGACATTATGAATGAAAATGATAAAAAGGCCGCAGAAAAATTCAAGCAGATACTTCCTACTGAAAAAGTCGCGAAAATATATGTCTCAGAAGAAAAGTTCAGACGACAGCAGATTCACAAACTGCATCATAAAGAGCCGCAGGAAAACGGGAAATAGACACGGCGGCCTGTTCATATCATAACAGGAACACATTTAAAACAAATAAAAATCTGATGTAAGGCTGATATACTCGTCTGTATATCGGCCGTTTTCTTGCATGACAAGCTGCTCCTCAGCAGGATAAGATATCCTTTCTCTTGAAAACTCGGCAACTATCCTGCGCGGCTGTTTGGCAGCGACAGTTTTTATCCTGACAATCCTATAAAGGAAAAGTCCACACATTCTGGCATAACGGGTCAACTCAATCTCTATTTCTGAAGGTAAAATAAGAGACAATCTTCCGCATCCAGAAAGCCTCCTTGCCGCAAATGACAAGATTTCCCTATAAGACATGCTTTCGCAGTGCCTGGCTTCCCGTCTTCTTAAGTCCGGGGATTTGAGTTCACTTTCAAAATAAGGAGGATTAGAGAAAATATGATCAAAACTCTCAGGAGCGCAGGCTTCAAAAGCTTTTATAGAATCTCCCGAAACTTTATCTTCTCCTTCAGTAATGAATGGTATGGCGGCATAATCCGTAAGGGAGGCATTGACAGCCTCTAAAGATGAAGACCATGGCGATCTTCTGAAATTTGCTGCAGCTTCCTCCACGGACGGGCTATCAATATCGATAGCAACTATCCTGGTACTACCATCCGATACCCCTGAAGTAACGGCTAAGTCAAAATAACGCTGAGCCGCCATTAAAGCAACTGTTCCTGTCCCTGTGCCTAAATCCAAAGCAAATCTGTCAGCACCTGACACCGTCATAAGTGCACCCAACAGCACTCCGTCCGTATTTACCTTCATTGCCGATCGCTCGTTAATAACAGAGAATCTCTTGAATCTGAATTCACTCATATTTTTTCAGTTGCACCAAAACAAGACAAAGACTCATTTTCCACGAAAAGTCCGTCTTTCATAAACAATGATCTGTCACACATTTCAGCAAGTGATGGGTCATGAGTTACCACAACAATTGTCTGTCCGTATTTATCTCTCAAAGAAAAAAACAGTCTGTGCAAATCTTCTTTTGTGCGACTGTCGAGATTTCCAGATGGTTCGTCTGCAAAAAGAACTGCCGGTTTATTGACCAAAGCCCTCGCTATCGCCACTCTTTGTTGTTCCCCACCGGAAAGTTCAGATGGTTTATGCGAGATTCTGGCTTCAAGTCCAAGATCCGACAAAAGGTTAAAAGATGCTGACTTCGCCTCCTTTTCCGAACGGCCTGCAATCAGGGCCGGTATCATAACATTTTCTATCGCTGTAAATTCTGGAAGAAGATGATGAAACTGAAAAACAAAGCCGATTTTTTTATTTCTGAATGAAGAAAGAGCCTTCTGGCCAAGGCGAAAAACGTCCGTGCCATCAATTTCAAGCGCTCCGCAATCCGGAGATGACAATGTTCCCAATATCTGGAGGAGAGTTGACTTACCTGCCCCCGAAGCACCCATAATGGAAACGACCTCTGATTTTTCCACCTTCAAGTCAATACCTTTCAGTACTTTAAGTGTCCCGAAAGACTTCTCTATACCTTTTGCTTCTATCATCTTTTGTATATTAGTAGCCGCTTTAATAAAATATTAAAGCGGGCCTTATCCGGTAGTAAAGGTAGCATTAAAAAACTTTTGCATAAAATTTTTGTAAAAAAAATCCAAAAAAATTTGCTCTTTTAAAAAAAGGCTGTATCTTTGCAGTCCAATTCGAAAGAAACGGAAAACATTCGGGGTGTGGCGCAGTTGGCTAGCGCATCTGGTTTGGGACCAGAGGGTCCTGTGTTCGAGTCACAGTACCCCGACTTAAAAGAGACTGACAATAATGTCAGTCTCTTTTCTTTTTTGTCAGCATCTTTGTGTAAACAATTATTATTATACTGACGCTCCACGGTACTGGTTTGGAGATAACCCGGTATGACGCTTGAAAAATCGCGACAGATAAGACTGGTCAGCAAAATTCAGCTGCTCAGCTATATCCGTCACAGTCAGATCTTTATCATTAAGCAATACTTTTATCTCTGCCACTAGCTGCTCGTCAATCAACTCTTTAGGTGTCTTTCCATTCAGATACAAAGTAGTCGCCTTATGCAAATACCTTGGAGAAACACATAATTCATCAGCATAGAATGCTGATGAATGTTCTTTTGCTCCATTTTCTCGGATCATCTGCATAAACTTGCGGCACAGTCTCTGGCATCTGGAAAATTCTGGATTTACCTCCTGCTTTTCAGGAACAGTATTGAACAGCCACATCAGTACTCCCTGAAGGTAACAATACTCCTGCTGTTCCATAAATTGGGATTCATATCCTGTAAAAAGCATCTCAGCCACATCCATCCACAAACACAACTGATTCCAACTCTGCTGGCTTCTCCTGTCTGCCGTATGACAATAATACGGATGTTCGTATGCATAATTGAAATACGGAGTATCTATAGGAAGCATTGCCTTCAGAAACAAATCTTTAGGAAACATCAGAAGCCTTGCGGAAAAGTCTTCTGATGCTTTCCCTCTCTGAAGAAGCGTGCCTGTCAGAAATATAAGTTCTGTCTGGTTTTTCAAAATGAAAGTCTGCGCTCCCGTCGATACCTCACATTCTCCTGATATGCATATAAGATATAGACCACATTTGAAGTGAATAGGATTGTCTGACAAAAAAGCAAGATTCGTATTCACATATCTTATATGTTCAGTATCAGGAAGAATTTTATCGAAAGTCATATTCCCCTACATTACAAATTAATTTCAAATGTCCACTCTCCTGTATAAAGTTCAGTCTTCCAGACCCGGTCTTGCCGCGTCAAGCCATCAGGAAAATCAGTCTTTACTTTTCGTGCATCAAGTGTAAGAAATGCTTTTGAATTGGATGGCACCTTTACACGATATGTAACTTTATTGCCCTTTCTTTCCCACGAGGTTCCAATCTCTCCGTTAGGAGAATCATGCGAAGCCCCAAATGAGGAAAGGCCTTCAGCAAAATACGGTTCCAGCCTGAAGCTGCGGAAACCTGAGCCCGAAGCATCCGGCCTTATACCGGCCAATCCTTTGTAAAACCAGGCTCCTATCTCTCCAAACATCATATGATTGTCTGAAATATCCCGAGTCGCCTCCAAGTCCCAGTTCTCAAGCAAGGTAGTCGCTCCGTTGACTACCCACCACCCCCATGAAGGATAAGTATTTTGCGTTGCTACCTTATATGCCGCCTCCTTATAACCGTTCTCACTCAAAGCATTAAGCACAGCCTTTGCTCCCAAAACTCCGCAATCTATATGATAGTCTGTTTCTGCCACCTTTTCTGCCAAGCGAGCTGCAACTTTCTCCTTCAGTTCATCCGGTACAACTCCCCAAAGCAAAGGAACACTCAATTCTGTCTGGGTTCCTGAAGCATATATGCCATTAACCTTATCCAAATATTTTTCATTGATGGCATTCCTGATAGATTCTGCCAATGATGAATAATATTCTTTATCTTCCTCTTTCCCGAAAATAGCAGCTGCTTTTGCCAGAATGTTTGCATCCGCATAAAAATATACAGAAGATGTCAGCTCCAGGGAAGAACGAGACTTTACCGGAACCCAATCGCCACGCCCCCATGTAGTCAGATGCCCAGGACTTCTTCTTTCTACATAATCCACATATCTCTTTATATTTTCGTAACAGTCCGCCAATGGTTTAGTATCTCCGTAAAACAAATAAAGATTCCATGGAATTATAGCTATCGTACTTGTCCAGTCCAGGCCATTGTCCGTACCATAGCCCCATCCTCCTGTAGGTATAATATCAGGCAGAACACCGTTAGGCTGTTGTTCGTCACGATGATCTGCCAGCCATTTCTCATATACCGTAATTCCGTCAAAATTAAACAGAGCAGTCTCTATGGCAAGATGTCCGTCTCCGGTCCATCCGTTCTTCTCTCTTTGAGGACAATCTGTAGGATATCCCATAAGATTTGAAAGATAGGCATTGTCCGTGGCCGTGCACAATTTTTCAATAAGCTCATAAGATGAAGATACCTTGCCTTTTCTTGGCACATCACTATGAACAGCATAAGCAATCAGAGCTGTATCAGGAATTTCCATCGGGACAGATGTCACTATTTCAACATAACGGAATCCTTTATAATTGAACCTTGGCATGAATTCATCCTCACCTTTTCCGCTCAGTGTGACAATATCTGTCTGAAAAACATCTTCATCGTCCTTTGGTCTGAAGTAAACGTCAATATTAGACAAATCAGCATGACCGTCGTTTCCAAGCCTTTCAGCATGAATAAGACGGAGTTCCGTACCTTCCTTTCCGGAAAGACGCAAACGCGTCACTCCGGCCATATTCCTTCCAAAATCAAACAGCGTACTTCTATCACCGAGTCTTGTTACCTTAACTGCCTTATATTCGGAAACTTTCCGTATAGGTACAGTCTGTTGGGCAGTTACATTTGATGACGGGACACTTCTATATCTGACACGATCCCACCCTGAATCATCAAAGCCCGGTCTGCTCCAACCTTTCTGCTCCAACCGTGCATCATAGTGTTCTGAAGTATATATACTATTGAAAACCAGAGGTCCTCCTGATGTCTTCCAGTCCAAATCAGATTTGATTGTTTCCTCCGATCCGTCAGTAAAGCGGACCTTGATATCCAGACAAAACGCCGGTCTGTTACGCCAAGGAGCATTATCAAAATCCCATACTGCACCGGACTGGTGGTTATACCACCCGTTACCCAAAAGTACGCCTACTGCATTTTCACCACTTTTAAGCTGACTTGTAACATCATAAGTGACATAAAGTGTACGCCGGTCAAACCGTGTGTACATAGGATCCAGAAAATGATTTCCGATTTTCTCTCCGTTCAAATACAATTCATACAGACCACCTACTGCAATATATGCCCTGGCCGATTCTATTTTCTTTTCGAGCGTAAACTCTTTTCTAAAATATGGAGCTGGCTTGAATTCTCTGTCGTGACTGTCACTTATCCAGCATCCCTGCCAGTTCTTCTGGCTCATCATACCTGTTTCAAAGTATGCTGCAGGAGAAACAGAAAGCCGGCCCGATTCATCCCAGACCTTAACTTTCCAGAAATATTCTGTAAAAGGCAAAAGTTCCTTGTCCGGACATCTTGCAATTACCTCATCCGAC
The DNA here is from genome assembly GCA_900546395.1 of uncultured Bacteroidales bacterium. Lineage (GTDB taxonomy): Bacteria > Bacteroidota > Bacteroidia > Bacteroidales > UBA932 > Cryptobacteroides. The sequence goes on from URDD01000033.1 coordinate 21,928, forward strand.
AATACTCTTCCCGAAGTCAGGACATTCCCCGTTTCATGTACCACAGACAAAGAGTCAGTACCAAACAGAATTTCATATGCAGCCTGTTTTCTGATACCGTCCGGAAGACGCCAGGACAAACGTGGAGAAGGGGCATCAATTCCCAATGGAGAAACCAGATGCTCACATCTCTGATCCCAATCAAAGACAGCATTATCTCCTTTTGCCTCAAGACAAAACGAAGAAAATACGGTCATAAATACCAAAACCGAAAAATTAACTTTCATCCATCAATCCTCCTAGCAAAGAACTTGTTTTCCTAGTAGTACTACTATTTTCGGCTGATATCAAGAGCAGCAAAACGTGCATACATCTCTGCCATTGCCCCCTGGGTGAGAAGCCATTTTTTCTTATCTTTATCAACATTCTTGAAACTGTCACCGAACAGTCCTTCTTCCGACCTCCCTTTATCCCAAGCAACTTCAAGAGTATTGCGCACAGCATCCACATATTCTGAATTTCCATCTATTCTATATAATTCGATAAGTCCGCGGAGCATAACGGCGCTGAACCATACATTTCCCTTTTTAAGAATCTTCATAGAAATACCTTCTTCACTCTCATAGTCCTCAAAGAAATATCCGTAACAGGCCCTTGCAGTCTGCTGCGCCTCTTCCAAATACTTATTTTCACCTGTTATGCCGTAAAGAAGAGATGCAGCCTGAACCATCTGACCACTGTTATAGGCAAACTTCCAGTCAGCTATCTTTCCGTCAAGGCTTATATTGTCAAGATACAAAGCATCAGTAGTGTCTTTCAAAGTACTTAACGTCCAGTCAAATAACGATTTGCCTGATTCCAGATAAGCCTTGTCACCGGTAGCCTTATAAAGTTTCAACGCATATACCGCACCAGGAGCATTTGAACAAGTATTTTTCGAATGCTTTTTCTGCTCACACCAATAAATTCCGCCTCCAAGCACATCATCGGTACCACTCTCTATGAATTTCCATATCATTTCTGCTTGTTCAAGATAATCCTTCTTCCCTGTAAGTACATACAAATCAGTAAAATCTATACCAAGCCAAACATTGTCATCATAGAATCTGTCTGACATGGGAGCGCTATTGATATATGAGGAATAAGCACAAGGTTTCCTGCTGCAATCCAAATATTCCCTAAGTCCTGGAAGTACTCTACTCTCAAGAGTATCCTGCCAGGAAGGTTCTGATTCCATTATTGCCGCTACTGCTGACAGAGTACCGGAAAACGGCCATAAGTAAGAATATGGATTTCCTTTTGATGCCTGTTCTTGAGAAGCCAGATATCCGGCTCTGTATTCTTCGTCAAACGGATAGTTCTCTCTAAGCAGAAAAGTTCCTTCAGAAGCATAGCAGTCATATATAGCCTCCATTGTCTTTCCAGCTCTTTCAAGAAAGATATTTTTCTCAGGTCTGGTACAGGAAAAAGAAAACGACACAGCAGTTGCAACCGCACAAAAAACAGAAATAGATTTTTTCATCATTATAATTTTAAATTTACATGGGAAAAGGCCGGTCCGGAAAATACTCCTTTACCGGCATTGCTACAAAGTTATACGTATAGAGTGCAAGACTTGTACGTTTTTATGCAATTTTAGTATAAAAAACTAATTTTATATATAAAACCATTTCCTTCCATAAATAAAATTCTCTTCAAAGTTCCATTTTAGTCCGACAGCAAAGGAAATACAGTACCGCTGTCTGCACAGTGTTCCGAAAATGAAATATTTTGTACAAATTAAGAAACGGAAAAATCATCTGTAAAATTATAATTTTGCGCCCTGTTTCCCACAACCTGCAAAGGTCTCAAAAATATACAATATGAAACTCAGAAAGCCTGATTCCAAAATATTCATACTACTGTTCCTAGGCACGCTCAGTGCATTCGGACCATTCGTAATGGATATGTACCTTCCCACTCTGCCGGAAATGACAGATTACTTCAGTACGACATCAAGTGCCGTACAGCTCGGGCTTACAACCAGCATGATAGGTCTGGCCATCGGACAACTGCTTTTCGGTCCGTTAAGTGACAGGTTCGGCAGACGCAAGCCCCTGATAGCTGCAATGTCACTGTTTATAATATCTACATTAGGATGTATTTATGCTGGTAACATTTCACAATTCATTGCTCTGAGGCTTATCCAGGGTATTGCCGGTGCAGGAGGCGTGGTACTGTCGCGATCTATAGCCACTGACAAATATTCCGCTACGGAACTGGCTACAATGCTTGGAATAATAGGCTCAATAAACGGAATCGCGACTGTTGCCGCCCCTATTGCAGGAGGACTCATGATCGGGTTCGGCGGATGGAAAGGAATATTCTGGTGTCTGTTCTGCATCGGGATTCTTATCCTGTGCGGAAGCATAAGAATGAAAGAGACCCTTTCTCACTCTAAAATGAAGAAAAACAGCAAAGAAGCCTTTCTCGGAGGTACACAGGCCATATTCCGGAACAAGAAATACCTGCTATACGTATTGCAATACGCCTTTACAATGGCTTTGCTTTTCACAAATGTCGCATCCGCTCCGTTCATTATGCAGGAACACTACAATATTTCACCTGTAATGTTCAGCCTTGTATTCGGACTGAATGCTGTAGCCATGGCAATAGCAACCGCGCTTGCCACTCGCTTCAAATCAATGGAAAAAGCTTTGACGGCAGGTAGTTATGGAATGCTGTCGGTCTCTATACTCCTTCTATCTGCACTGGTTTCAGGCAGCAACTTCTGGATATATGAAGGACTTCTATTCCTGTTGCTTGCAATGGCAGGTATGTCATTCACGGCATCCAACTCTCTGGCTATGGACTGCGAACGGGACAATGCAGGCATCGCATCAGCATTCCTTGGCGCCATAGGCTTTTCCGTAGGAGGATTCGTATCCCCTCTGGCCGGTTTGGGCAACATTCTGGCAACCACTGGGATAATGTTTGCTATATTTGCAATAATGGCATGTGTCTGCGCCAGGAAAGCCATTGCCTTGCCTGGAACTGAAACAATATGCTGCAAGCAGTAAACTCATTCATTATGGAAAACAGCAAGGAATGCATAAACAGACTTGAGAGGAAAAATGTAAAGCCGACAGCCATCAGAATACTCGTTTTCGAAGCCATATTGTCCTCCAAGAGAGCTGTATCTCTTTCTGACCTGGAGACAATACTTGCCACCGTCGATAAATCCAGTATATTCAGAACACTGAACCTGTTTGCCAAGCAACATATCGTTCACTCCATTGATGATGGTTCCGGCTCCGTAAAATATGAAATCTGCGACGGAGAAGAAGAGTGTACCCTGTCTGACATGCATACGCACTTCTATTGTACTGTCTGTCACAGGACATTCTGCCTCAAATCAATCAGCATCCCACCTGTAAATCTTCCGGAAGGATTCACAGCAGAATCTGTCAACTACATGATAAAAGGCATCTGCAGCGAATGCTCCAGGAAACCATCCTGGAGCAGAGACTGACATTGCAGCCGGTCTCCGAAAAGATACATACCCTGCACCATACCAACTTATTGTCAAAAGACTGTTCCGCATAGTCATTTATAGTTAATGAAGCAGAAATAGTTGATTTTCAAAGGCTATATATAAACAGTTATTTTGTACCTTTGACGCCGGAAATAATACTTACTGATGAGATTGTCTGAACTGAAAACCGGAGAGCACGGAGTCATAGTAAAAGTGAACGGGCACGGCAGTTTCCGGAAAAGAATAATAGAAATGGGATTCGTGAAAGGGAAAAGCGTCAAGGTGATAATGAACGCTCCCCTGAAAGACCCTATCGAATATGAAATAATCGGCTACAAAATCAGTCTGAGAAGAGAAGAAGCCGAAAAAATAGAGGTCATAAGCGAGACAGAAGCCAAAGAAACAATGGCCTCAGTCGATCCGAGACCGGCAATAGAAGTTTCCGGACAGGATTCCTGCGCACTGAAAAAAAAGATGATGAGCCTCGCCGAGAAGAAAAGACACATCATCAAAGTAGCCCTTATCGGAAACCCGAACTGCGGGAAAACATCCTTGTTCAATATAGCCTCAGGTTCACACGAACACGTAGGCAACTACAGCGGGGTTACCGTAGATGCAAAGGAAGGACGCTTCGAATACGGAGGATACACTTTCATCCTTGTTGACCTTCCCGGCACATATTCACTTTCCGCATACAGTCCGGAGGAACTTTATGTAAGGAAAAACCTTGTAGAGGAAATGCCTGATGTAGTGGTGAATGTAGTTGATGCATCCAACCTCGAGAGGAACCTTTACCTCACCACACAGATAATAGACATGAACCAGAGGGTGGTGATGGCCCTCAACATGTACGACGAGTTGAACGCCAAAGGTGACACCCTGGATATCAAGACATTGGGACACCTGCTCGGTATGCCGGTAGTACCTACGGTGAGCCGAAGCGGAGACGGCATAGACACACTTTTCGACACAGTCATAAAGGTCTATGAGACCAATGACCCGAAACTGGCCAGACATATCCATGTCAACCATGGTCCGGAACTGGAAAAAAGCATAGACAGGATAAAGCTTCTTCTGCAGCAGAATTCTGATATCCGGTACAAATACTCCACCCGCTATCTGGCTATAAAATATCTGGAAAACGACCGCGAAATAGAAAAGGTCGTGGAATCACTTCCGAACAGGGACGAAATCATCGCAGCCCGGTTTGAAGAACAGAAAAGAATCGAAAGTCTCATGCAGAGCAGCCTGGAGTCCGCTATAGTAGATGCCAAATACGCTTTCGTGCAGGGCGCCCTTAAAGAGACATATACACCTTTTCAGGGGAAAAGGCGCAAACATACAGTTACAGAGAAAATAGACTCTGTCGTTACCAACAAATGGCTCGCTTTCCCTATATTCGTCTTTCTGCTGTATCTGGTTTTCGAGGGAACCTTCACCCTCGGAGAATATCCTATGATGTGGATTGAATGGCTGGTGGAAAAATTCAGCGACTTCGTATCCTTCTATATGCCTGACGGGGTTTTCAAGGATCTGGTCACAGACGGAATCATAGGAGGAGTGGGAAGCGTGCTCGTTTTCCTGCCAAACATCCTGCTGCTGTACCTGTTCATATCCCTGCTTGAAGATTCGGGATATATGGCCAGGGCGGCATTCATAATGGACAGGCTTATGCACAAAATCGGGCTTCACGGCAAGTCTTTCATTCCTATGATCATGGGATTCGGCTGCAATGTGCCGGCTATAATGGCTACCCGCACCATAGAAAGCCGCAAGAGCAGGATGATAACCATGCTCATCATTCCTATGATGTCCTGCGCCGGACGCCTGCCTATATACATCCTTCTTGTAGGCGCCTTCTTCCCGTCCTGGGGCAGTCTCGCCATGCTGGGCATATACGGTTTCGGCATACTTATGGCCATCATCTCCGCGAAAATCATAAGCAGGTTCATCAAGGAGGATGATCTTCCGTTCGTTATGGAGCTACCTCCATACAGAGTGCCGACCTCAAAATCAGTATTCAGACACACCTGGGAAAAGGGCAAGCAATACCTGCATAAAATGGCCGGAATCATACTGGTCTGCTCGATAATCATCTGGTTCCTAGGATATTTTCCGAACCACAACAAATATGATTCGGTAGCCGAGCAGCAGGAGCATTCGTTCATAGGATACATCGGCAAAGGGATTGAGCCGATATTGGAACCTTTGGGCTATGACTGGAGGATGGGAGTGGGCATTCTCTCCGGCATCGGCGCAAAGGAGCTGGTAGTAAGTACAATGGGAGTGATGTTTTCTGCAGAAGATGAGATGACTCCGTCAGGTTCAGATGATGCAGATAAAACTGTTCAGTCCTCTGTTCAGAATACGGATGAAGAGCCGTCCGGAGATACAAGGCTGCAGAAAGCGCTTCAAAAGTCAGTAACTCCGGCCGCAGCCCTGTCCTTCATGGTATTTGTCCTGCTTTATTTCCCGTGCATAGCTACCTTCGTAGCCATAAAACAGGAAAGCGGAGGCTGGAAATGGGCAATATTCTCTGCCGTCTATACCATTGTTCTCGCCTGGACAATGGCATTCATAACTTACCGCATCGCCCTTCTGTTCTGAACCCACAGGCAGTAGTGCAGTATTTTAGTGTCGCATTCTTGTTTTTCCGGTGTAACTTATTTATATTTGGGACAATGTAACACTAAAAACTGATGCCATGATAAAGCGCGTATTACTTTTTCTTTCCGCTCTGGCACTGTTCTCGTGCAGCGGAATCGGCTCTTTGTATGAAAAGGATATTCCGGACGTGCCTGACGACTACGGAGACATCCGGATTCCTGTTGACAATCTTCTTCTCTTTGCAGACCTTGACGGCAGGCATTCAGCCAAAACCAGAAGTGCGGGAGAAAACTGCGAGACAGTAAGTCTCGAATCCCTCCTGGACAGAAATGCCGCGACTCAGATTACCTTTAAATCCAAAACAGTAAGGCAAATCCCGTTCATAGGTAACAATGATGAAAAATTAGTGATGTTTACAAAGAACTTTCACGAAAACTTCAATGCGGACTCACTCACCGTTGTCAAGATATTCCTGATTGAAACAACGGATACTTTGGGTGGGTTACAGACAAATGTAGCTACAATGATTCCGGATGTCAGCTATATAAAAAATTTCGGAGCAGAATCGGTAACATTCCTTGACAAAAGCTGCTTCTCCGGAATTATCCTGTACTCTTCACTTGACGGTACCTTGGAAGACATATATACCTACGGTGACGGCCCTATGGAGACTGCAAAGATCATAAATCCTGAAGACAAGGATATGTACGGTAGAAGTATGCATCT
>URDD01000034.1 GCA_900546395.1 uncultured Bacteroidales bacterium
GCTGAGTATAACTGAGTGCCCTGCCATAATATTGGCAAACAACCTGACCATCAACGCCATAGGCTTTGTAAACATGCCAAAAATCTCGACCAGAGGCATAAGAGGAAGAGGTACCTTCAGCCACCATGGAACATCCGGCCAGAGTATATCTTTCCAATAATGCCTGTTCCCAAAGAAATTGACGGCAACAAAAGTACACAGAGCCAGTACAAAAGTCACTGCTATATTTCCGGTAACGTTTGCTCCTCCAGGGAAAATCGGGATGATACCCATAAGATTGTTTATCAGAATAAAGAAAAATGCAGTCAACAGATACGGAGCATACCGCTTGTAATCTTTTCCCACAGATTCCTTTATCACCTCATCATTTATCATCTCCACTATTGGTTCCAGTACTGCCGCCACTCCTTTCGGAGCCTCCTTAAGTACATCGTGACGCTTGTACCACCTTGCAGCCGAGAGCACCAGAACCACAAGAATGATACTGCTTATCATAAGAGACAGGACATTCTTTGTAATCGATATGTCAAACGGTCTCACCTCACTGCCATCAGCTCCTTTCTCAACTATTTTCCCTTCATACTTCCCGTCTTCCGCGCAATACAGCCCTTCATACGGCCCATCCTCCAGCTTAGAGGAAAGGAAGCAATGCCAGCCTGTACTGCTATGGACGATTACTGGCAACGGAATGGAGATTTCCTTGTCCCCTATCCTGGTGATATGCCACTGATATGCATCGCCTATGTGCCCGAACAGGTATTCATTTATATCCAATTCTCCTGAAGCGGACTCCTCCGAAAAAGCGGAAACCGCAGGCAAGAGCAATACTGCTACCGACAATATGTATCTGAACAAACCTTTCATCTTATTTCCTCCGACACAGACGACTCAGATTTCCGCACATACAGAAACCCTGTTGTCCCTGACTTCCACAAAACCGGACTTGATATGCACAGCCTCATCCTTGTCTCCCTCCGAATAAACTATATCCCCTTCAATAAGGGATGAAATGATAGGAGCATGGCCGGTAAGCACTGTAAATCTGCCTTTGCCTCCAGGCAGAGTCACCTTTCCCACCATTCTGCCCAAAACTTGTTTTTGAGGAGAAGTGATTTCAAGATATATGTCCGATGTCAATGCCATAATATTAACTGTAGTTTATTTTTTAGCTGCTGACAGAAGTTCCTCTCCCTTCCTGATAGCATCCTCGATAGTGCCTACATTAAGAAACGCCTGTTCCGGAAGATAATCGACTTCGCCGTCAAGAATCATATTGAATCCTTTTATAGTATCTTCTATGGAAACCATTACGCCCGGAACTCCTGTAAACTGCTCTGCTACAGCAAACGGCTGCGAAAGGAATCTCTGGACTCTTCTGGCCCTGTTCACAGTCTGTCTGTCCTCATCTGAAAGCTCATCCATACCGAGAATAGAGATAATATCCTGAAGTTCCTTGTTTCTCTGCAGAATCTGCTTAACTCTCTGAGCTGTCTCATAATGCTCCTTGCCCACGATATTCGGATCAAGAATCCTTGAGGTGGACTCCAAAGGATCTACAGCAGGATAAATTCCAAGTTCCGTTATCTTTCTGCTCAATACAGTAGTGGCATCCAGATGGGTAAAAGTAGTGGCCGGAGCCGGGTCGGTCAAGTCATCTGCAGGTACATAAACAGCCTGAACAGAAGTAATTGACCCGTTCTTGGTAGATGTAATACGCTCCTGCATCTGTCCCATTTCCGTTGCAAGTGTAGGCTGGTAACCTACTGCTGAAGGCATTCGTCCCAGAAGAGCAGAAACCTCGGAACCGGCCTGAGTAAAACGGAAAATATTGTCAATAAAGAACAATATATCCTTAGGACCGTCATTTCCTGCACTGTCTCTGAAAGACTCTGCCATAGTAAGTCCGGAAAGCGCTACAGAAGACCTTGCTCCAGGCGGCTCGTTCATCTGTCCGAACACCATTGCCACCTGTGACTTCTCAACTTCACTGTAATCTACCTTTGAAAGATCCCAATGACCTTCTTTCATACTATTGAGAAATTCATCCCCATATCTTATGACACCTGATTCAATCATTTCCCTAAGAAGGTCATTTCCTTCTCGGGTACGCTCTCCGACTCCTGCAAAGACTGAAAATCCGTTGTGTTTTTTGGCTATGTTGTTGATAAGTTCCTTGATAAGAACTGTCTTTCCTACACCGGCACCTCCGAAAAGTCCGATTTTTCCTCCCTTGAGGTAAGGTTCAAGCAAATCTATGACCTTTATTCCGGTAAACAGGACTTCCTGGGTAGTAGTAAGATCCTCAAATTTAGGCGGTTCCCTGTGAATAGGAAAAGCACCTTCCTTATCCAGACGCTTCATCCCGTCAATAGACTCGCCGACTACATTCATCACACGGCCGCGGATCTGCGCCCCCACAGGCATTGTGATTGGGGCTGAAGTGTTGATAACTTCCATTCCTCTCTGCAGACCGTCCGTACTGTCCATCGCGACAGTTCTTACTGTATCTTCACCTATATGCTGCTGAACTTCCACGAAAAGGTCATTTCCGTCTTTCTTTTTTATAATCAGAGCATCATGAATACGCGGCAGCTCTTTTACCACGTTCTCTCCGGCAAGGTCGAAATGCACATCGACTACCGGTCCGATTACCTGCGATATATGTCCTGTTAATCCTGGCATATTGATTTTCTTTTACAACTGGAGGGCTCTTAATGAAAATACTATGCCAAAACAGAAAATCGCAAAGAGTCAAATACGCCTTGATTATTGTCACAATGTCGCTTTTTTGCGGTTTTTTTTAATATTTATCCAATATTTTTTGTCATTTTCTCCACACTCCAATTAATAGGGCAACGAACGGCATTTCAATGGTTTACTTGAATACCGCATTTCATATCACAGCCCTACTTTCAGTCCATGCCTCCCCATTTATTGGTATTGCATTTGTCTCAGACAATAACTAACTTTGAATAATTAAAAATATACTAATATGATAATAAAAGCGATAACAGGAAGGGAAATCCTTGATTCCAGAGGAAACCCTACAATAGAGGCAGAAGTTCTGCTTGAATCAGGAATCATCGGAACAGCATCCGTTCCGTCCGGAGCTTCGACCGGTGAACATGAAGCCATCGAACTCAGAGACGGAGATCCGAAAAGATACGGAGGCAAGGGCGTACTTAAGGCTGTGGCAAATATAAACGATGTCATCGCACCGGCCCTTATAGGAATGTCTGCATTTGACCAGAGGCTCATTGACAAGACAATGATAACTCTTGACGGCACGAAAAACAAATACAGACTCGGGGCAAATGCAATCCTGGGCGTTTCTCTGGCAGTAGCCAAGGCTGCAGCCGGATATCTCGGTATGCCGCTTTACAGGTATATCGGAGGAACAAATACATTCACCTTGCCGGTACCTATGATGAATATAATCAACGGAGGTTCACACAGTGATGCTCCAATAGCGTTTCAGGAATTTATGATACGTCCTGTAGGCGCACCTTCGTTCAAGGAAGGACTCAGAATGGGGGCTGAAGTTTTCCACTCACTGAAAAAAGTCCTTAAAGAAAGAGGACTGAGCACAGCAGTAGGTGACGAAGGCGGATTTGCGCCTGTCCTTGACGGTACTGAAGATGCCATCGAATCAATAATGGAAGCTATTGAAAGAGCAGGATATGTTCCCGGAAAAGACATTATGATAGGTATGGACTGCGCCTCCTCCGAGTTTTACAAGGATGGAATTTATGACTATACCATCTTCGAAGGAGAAGGAGGGGCAAAACGGACTTCGGATGAACAGGTGGATTATCTTGAAAGCCTGATTACAAAATATCCGATCGACTCCATAGAGGACGGAATGAGCGAAAATGACTGGGAAGGATGGAAGAAGCTTACAGATCGAATAGGAGACAGATGCCAGCTTGTAGGAGATGACTTGTTCGTGACCAATGTGGACTTTCTGTCTCGCGGCATTGCAGAAGGATGCGGCAACTCTATTCTCATAAAAGTAAATCAGATAGGTTCGCTAAGCGAAACTCTTGATGCTATTGAGATGGCCCACAGGCACGGCTATACAACAGTCACGTCACACCGCTCAGGAGAGACTGAAGACACTACTATTGCAGACATTGCAGTAGCTGTAAACAGCGGACAGATCAAGACAGGCTCATTAAGCCGCTCTGACCGTATGGCCAAATACAACCGCCTGCTCCGCATAGAGGAAGAACTCGGAGATCTCGCAGTTTACGGATACAGTCGGATAAAATAGAGCAAGATCCAGACTAATATAAACCTTGCAATGGAATGTGAGCGGTAGAAAACCTGACAAGGAAACTCTACCGCTCCTTAATTGAAAATATGAACTTCAATCCGCCTTCTTTTCTGTTTACAGCCCTGATATCACCACCGTGGAACGAAATGGCATTCCTTACTATCGAAAGGCCGAGACCCGAACCGCCGTCATCACGTGTCCTTCCTTCCGAAACACGGTAAAACCTCTCGAAAATACGCGAAAGATGTTCTTCACCGACTCCCTTTCCTGTATCATAGTATGTAAAGTGAAGGAATCCTTCAGACTGCGCATAACACTCGATATGCACAGTTATCCTGTCTCCTGCATACTTTATACTGTTCTCAAGAAAGTTGCGGAAGACAGCATAGATCAGGGAAGCGTTTCCGCTGACAGAAAGATCCGGTGCAAGCATATCTTCGACTGTGATATTTTTTGATTCAAGGGATTCCCTGAACTCTTCCTTTATTTCCTCAAAAACTGTCCTGAGATTCACCTCTTCCTTTTTCAACTGCTCCGGAGCTTCTTCTATTTTTGTTACCAAAGCAATATCCCTTATAAGGTCAGAGAGCCTGAGTGTCTGGGCATACGCCCTGTCAATGAACACATTCCTTCGTTTTGAATCTATATCCGGACAGGCAGTGAGTGTCTCAAGATATCCCCTTATACTGCTCACCGGCGTACGGAGTTCATGAGCAATATTATTGGTCATCTGCTGCTTCAGTATCCTGTTTTTCTCTGTCTCCGAGATATCGTTGACAGTGATTTCAAAACCATTGTCAGGATAAATCAGAATCTGGATAGAATACCAGCAACCGCCATTTTCATGCTTGAACCTGAAGACAGGTGCAAATTCCGTATTGACTGGAGTATTCTTCCTGAGAAAGTCATCCAAAGGGGAGAAGACACTGCTTTTCCATATTTCCCCAAGATCCGGAGTCGGCCTGTCCATAAGAGTATTGACAAGCTGGATGAATTTGGAGTTGGCATAAAGTTTTTCCCTGTCAGGAGAAAAGATTGCAATACCTCCTTCGTAGTAATGTATATGCAGAAGAAGGCGCTCTTTTTCCAAAGCAATTACACTGTTGCTGTGTTTCAGCTGTCTGTAACTGTCAAGCATCTTCTCTCCTATCTCACCCAGTTCTGATTCCGGAAACGAAAGGTCTTCATATTCAGCTGTCCCGTTCTGGACCGCTTCTGCCAACCTCCTAAGTCTCGCAATTCCTTCTCCGAAATGGTCAGACATAAACACCATCGTAAAGATAGCGGCTACAAACAGCATGAATACAACAATCAGGAGCAAAGCATCAGGCTGGAAAAACCTTCGTACATCTATTTCATAAGGCAATGCCACCCTTACTATAAAGGTACCGTAAGATTTGGCGTAATAAAAATACGGTATCCCCGTAGTGTCCGACTTTCTTATGGTAAAACCGTCTGAATATTTGAGTGAAGTCTGTATTTCAGGTCTGGAAAAATGATTGTCCATAGAGTCTGCCCCTGTACTGGAATCAAAAAGCACTTTTCCGTTTTTCTCTATAACAGACACTCTCATATCCAAAGGCAATTGTTCCATAACCGCCTCATAATCCGAAGAGCCGGCTATAAAGTCAGAATATACTGACAGCCTGGATTTCAAAATCTCCTGCTTGTACCTGCGCTCTGTACGGAGCTGAACAAAAAGTAGTATTACGGCAAAAAGAGTAAAAACTCCTGAAAAATAAACCAGGAGTTTACGCTTATAAGTCTGCTTTTTCCTGGATGTCATCGTCTGTAACTTTGAAACAATATCCATATCCGGACCTGTTAGTCAGATATTTCTTGTATTCTCCCAGTTTTCCCCTTATTCTGGCTATATGTACATCTACTGTCCTGTCCAGCACATAAGGAGCTTCTTTCCACAGTTCATCGATAATATTTTCCCTTGAAAATACCCTTCCGGGATGTGATGCCAGAAGATACAGGATTTCGAATTCCTTTTTTGAGAAGACTACAGCATTGCCGTCAGAATACACCATTTTTCCTGCCGCATCTATTCTGAGATGCCCGGCAGTAAATGATTCAGGCCCGGCTTTGCGTTCCTGTGTTTTCTGCACAGACCTTTTAATGACAGCTTTAACTCTGGCCAGAACCTCGTGCACTGAAAATGGTTTTGAGATATAATCGTCACCTCCTGCCGAAAAACCTGTCAACAAGTCGTTTTCAGCACTGCGTGCCGTCAGGAATATAATCGGGATCTGACTGCCTTTTTCTTTTCTGAGAACTTCTGCCATCTTGAATCCTGACATACCGTCCATCATCACATCCAGAAGTATAAGACTTATATCAGAATTAAAAATCTTCAGAGCCTCTTCAGCCGATGCCGCCTGCTCTGTCTCATATCCTGCATTCTCCAGATTGAACTGAAGGATTTCCCTTATATCAGCCTCATCATCTACTATCAGGATTTTTCCTTTTTCCATAAACTGTAAATTATAAAATCTGCGGCAAAGGTATTGTTTTTCAAGCATCCCTGATGTTACAGACGTGTAAATATTTTGTTAACAAATATAGTAACATAATCTTAACATTTGCGTAATGAAACCTCAACACCACATATTTATATTTGCGGTCTGAATTAAAATTTTATTATGGACTGGATTTATCTCGGATTTGTCATTTTCCTGTTTATTCTTGCCGTATCTGACCTTTGGGTAGGCGTCAGCAATGATGCGGTGAATTTCCTCAACTCAGCCATAGGGTCGAAAGCGGCCGGCTTCAGGATGATTATTCTTGTTGCCGCAATAGGTGTTTTCTGCGGAGCTGTCATGAGCAACGGCATGATGGACATAGCCAGGCACGGAATTTTCCGTCCGGAACAGTTCAGTTTTCAGGAACTGATGTATATTTTCCTGGCGGTAATGGTGACAGATATCATTCTGCTGGATGTCTTCAACTCATTGGGAATGCCGACATCCACTACAGTTTCAATGGTTTTCGAGCTCTTAGGAGCGACTTTCGCCCTATCAATGCTTAAACTGGCAGGCGGTGCTGAAGGACTCGGCTTCTCTGACTTCATGAATACGGAAAAAGCCCTCTCAGTAATAATGGCGATTTTCGTATCTGTCGCACTTGCTTTCATTTCCGGTTCTGTCATCCAATATATCAGCCGGCTTATTTTCACATTTAATTTCTCAGGAAAGCTCAAATGGAAAATAGGTCTTTTCGGAGGTATTGCCGCTACTGCCATAATATATTTCATGCTTATAAAAGGTGTCAAGGATCTTTCTTTCATGACCCCTCAGGTAAAAGAATGGGTACATGTCCACACCTGGGAAGTCCTCGGATGCTGCCTGGCGTTTTTCACTGTACTGATGCAGATTCTCCACTGGCTGAAAGTCAATGTATTCAAGGTAGTAGTGATGATAGGTACATTTGCCCTGGCCACCGCATTTGCAGGAAATGACCTTGTAAACTTCATCGGAGTGCCGCTTGCCGGATACGACTCCTATATGGACTATATGGCTTCCGGCCAGTCCGATCCGGGGGCTCATATGATGGGTGTGCTCAATGAACCTGCGTCCACGCCTTTCATTTTCCTTTTCCTTGCGGGTACAGTCATGGTGATCGCCCTGGCAACATCCAAGAAAGCCCACAATGTGACCAAGACTGAAATCAACCTTGCCAAACAGGATGAAGGTGATGAAATGTTCGGCTCTTCTCGCGTAGCAAGAAGCATCGTAAGGTGGAGCAATAACACTGCGGTCAAGCTGGCCGGAATCACTCCGGAGCCGGTAAAGGTCTGGATAGACAAAAGATTTGACAGAAATACCATAGAGATAGAAGATGGAGCCGCATACGACCTGGTAAGGGCTTCTGTAAACCTGGTAGTTGCATCCCTGCTTATAGCGCTTGGAACCTCATTGAAACTACCGCTTTCGACTACCTATGTAACCTTTATGGTGGCAATGGGTACTTCCCTTGCAGACCGCGCATGGAGTCGTGAAAGCGCCGTATTCAGAGTGACAGGTGTACTTTCAGTCATAGGAGGATGGTTTCTCACAGCAGGCGTAGCGTTTGCCTGTGCATTCCTGATAACACTGATTATGCACTTCGGGGGTAATGTAGCAGCTGTCATAATCGTTGTTGCAGGACTTGCAGCCCTTATTCATAACAATATAAGATACAAGCACAAAAACGAAGATGAAAGTTCTGACAAAAAGTTCAATAACATCATCACTTCCGGAGACTCTTCTGAAATATGGTCTGTTTTCAGCAGTTATGTGGCAGAAAACGAGTCCAGGTTCCTCAATGAACTTGCGCAGAAATATCTTAAAGTGACTGACGGGCTTTTTACTGAAAATGTAAAAGTACTCAGAAAGACTTCCGAAGAGCTCAAGCAAGACAAGGTAAGGATGAAAAACCTGCGCAGGAAAGAGACTATATGCCTGAGACATCTGGATGCAGAGACAGGTATGGTAAAAAGCGCATGGTTCCACATGGTTTTCAACAATATGGAGCAGCTTTACTACTCGGTAAGACGTATCAGCGAGCCGTCATACGAACATGTTGACAACCACTTCTCCCCTATTCCTGAGAAGTATATAGAGGAATTTTCACCTAAACGCGACAGGATAGCCCACATTATCTGCGGAATCGCTGAGCTGTGTGCAAAGGGAGATTACTCGGAACTCCGACGCTACGATTCAGAACTGCCGGCTCTCCAGACCGCATTTTCCGATATGAGAAAATCTCTTACTGAAGACATCCGGAACAATAACCTCAACCTGACTGTAGCATATCTTTACCTGAACCTTCTTCAGGAGTCAGAGCAAATCACGATAGAGCTTCAGCAGATGTCCAGGGCTTCACGCAAGTTCCAGCTTGGATAGCAAGCCCTGATGACAGTGCATTACTTTTGAACATTAATCACCGGTACTGTGAGGTATTCCGCATCAGGGAACTCACGAGCGACATAATCCCTGATATAATTCCGGGTATCATCTGCTATTGTAGTATCTTCCGACTTGGGAAACATGTTGAAAAGAACCATTTTCAGAGGAATACCACGGGATTTCACAGCCTCCAGACTCAGAAGAGTATGATTTATACTGCCAAGTTTGCCTGAAGTAACAAAAACAAGAGGATAACCGCTTTGAGCCACATAGTCGATAGTAAGCATATTGCGGGTAAGTGGGACCATAAGTCCACCGGCTCCTTCCAGAAGGACGGCATCATAACGCTCACTCAAGGTATCCGTAGCATCTTCTATTTTTCCGAAATCTATCTCCCTGCCGTCTATTTCAGCAGCAAGGTGAGGCGAACAGGGATAAGTGAATATTTCAGGCATAGTGATGCGCTCAAGATCCTCCGGAAGGAGACCGCACCCCATTATCCTGCGGTGAAGTTCTATATCCTCAGACATATCCGTGTTTCCTGTCTGTATGAACTTCTGTGTCACAGTAGATATACCTTTGCTACTCCATTCCCTGGCCAGGTATCCAGTAGCATAACTTTTTCCGGCATCAGTATCTATGCCGCTTACAAAATATACATTTGATTTCATACTATCATAAAAATTATGATTTATATTTTTTTATGAGAGTCTGATAGCCGCTCACTATCGCACTCTCACGATGAAAATCGTTTGATATCTCACTTTTGGGAAAATATATCAAAGATTTCCAAAACATTATATATCCTGAACTAACTCACGTTTTGGACGCAAGAAGCCACACCGGTCTGTAAGTCAGGCTCAACCCTTTGTCTGTTCTGAACCTTTCGTTGTATCGCTCTTCAAAACTCACAAACCTGGATTTGGTCCAGAACTCCTTGCGCACCCCGGTAACTCCCGTATCCTTCATATGCATCAGCACAGAACGGGCAGAGTCGAAATGAAGTACTGACTCGTCTTCAGCAGAAGCCAATATTCCAAACTTCCCGGAGGCCAGATTCTTTAAAGTATCCAAAGTACAATACTCCAGCATAGGTCCTTCAAGCTCAGAAATCTCATAAAGATTGCCAGGGGCGAATGTGGAGACTGCAAGAAGTCCACCCGGAGAAAGAAGCCCGGCAGCCTTATCAAAGAAAGCAGGAAGGTCATGAAACCATTGCACGGCAGAACAGGAAACAATCATATCGAGTCTGGAAGGAAACTCTGTTTTCTCTGCATCACCACCTATAAAGTTCACACATTCCAAAGTCAGAACATCCTCCAATACAGTCTCGTATTCACAACATATATCATTGATATACAATATTTCAGGATTTATCTTATCCAGCAGCATCCTGGTAAGGATTCCTGAACCGCAACCCAGCTCCAGCACCTTTCCAAAGCGAGCGCCACAGGCCGGTCTTTGACCGGAAGAATAGGCATTCCAAAAAGGCTGCAGCATATCGGCCATACGGACTGCACACTCCCTCTGCACACTCGCATTGTCATCGTACGAACGCACAGCCCTGGCAAATCTCCCTGCCATAAAACTCTTGTCCGTCATAGTCCAGAAATAAGTTCATGAAACAAATCTGCATCATAATGCGCACATTCCCGCTCTTCAACCTGCACACCCGCCTCATTCCACGCCGTTTTCTGCGCTGAAAACGGGAAAATCAAATCATCCTTCCCGGCTATCGCCCTGCTCCAGAAAAATTGCCTTCTGTCCGTATTGTCCCTGAAACAATTCTCTGCAACAGAGGCACCTTTTAAAATAACGGCATTCCTGAGCGAAGAAAGTTCTTCCTTCAAATCTTCAACAGTACGTTCACTGTCTGACAGCAGAGAAAGAAATTGCTGATAGCTTTTTCCGCACATTCTTCTTCGGAATTTCACTATCACAGGTGAAGACATATTGTCCAGAGTACCGTCAAAAACAGATTCCGGGATACCTTTTTCATTGTCCCTCGGATACATTGTCCCGTTCACGGCAATACATTCTTCCCAGACTTGCCCTTCTTTCAGCCGGTTTCCTCCGAATACAACAGAGGCCGCCCATACTCCCATGGACCAGGCAATCAGACGGACGTTGTCATACCCATCTGTCTGAGAGGCGTCAAAATCCAGAGAGTGATAATCATAGCAGAGCATCACGTCATAGCCCTGCGGGAACATATTTGAAGAAAAAAGTCCCGGCCAGGTTCCCCACCCGCCGAAAATCAACAGAAGGGAACTGCTGGATTCTTTTTTCAGAAATTGCTGCTTCATACTCGGTTTACATCTTTCCACGTCAGTCTGCACAGATTCCGCCATCAATACGAATCATTGGTTTTCACAGAACTGGACGGTAATTACAATCATTGGATTTTCAATATTTGTGCTGTGGCTGCCAACTCTTCCATGAGGGTACAGGTTTCTTTCTCTGTTACTGCAGCTGTGAGCGAAATCCGCAGTCTTGATGTGCCTTCAGGAACTGTAGGAGGGCGCACCGGAAGAAGGTAAAAGCCTTTCTTCTGTATCATTTCCGCCATAGAAAGTGCCCTCACGCTCTCCCCTGCCATAACAGGTATTATATGACTCTGCGACGGACATTCCAGACCTGCAGCTTCAAGTGACGCACGGACGGCAGCTGCATTTGCAGCAAGCCTCTCCCTGCGGTCGGACATAGCTCCGAGATTTTCCAGTACACGTAAAGTCCAGAGCATATTAAGGGGCGGAAGGGCCGTAGTAAAAATCAATGAACGCATCCTGTTTACAAGAAACTCACGCATCATCTTACTGCACAGCACATAAGCTCCTGCTGAAGCAATCGCTTTCCCAAAAGTTCCGCAGAGAAAATCTATATCACTTATTACCCCCTGTTCCTGAGCCACGCCCATTCCTGTCTCACCTCTTACTCCTACCGCATGTGCCTCATCCACATAAAGCATCACACCGGGATAACGCCTTTTGATTTCAGCAAGCGCCCTGAGATCCGAGACATCACCGTCCATACTGAATATACTTTCAGTAACTATTATTATTCTGCCGTATTCCTTTGAATAGCGGGAAACCAGGGCATCAAGGCGTTCCAGATCCTGATGTCTGTACCTGACCGACTTTGCCTGAGACAGCCTGATACCGTCTATGATACTTGCATGTACCAGTTTGTCTGCAAGTATCAGTGTTCCGGCATCTGTCACAGCCGGCAAAATGCCGATGTTCATATGATACCCGCTGCTAAGCACCAGGGCCGCCTCTTTTCCGGACAAGTCGCAAAGCAGTCTCTCCAGGTCCGAGTGCACTGCATAAGTTCCTGTCAGAAGCCGCGAAGAAACGGATGAGAGCAGAGTCGCGGAAGAGAGTCCTGCCTGAGCAACTTCTTCAAGAAAATCCGCCATTATCCTGCAATCCGGATCTGAAGCCAGTCCGAGATAATCATTGGAAGAAAGGTTAAGCATCCTGCTTTCACCGGAAATTATATATTTTCCTTCATGTATGACATCCGGCAAAGACCTGAGATTTCCGGATATTGACAATTCTTTCAGTTTTTCCTCAAAATCTACCATTCCTCAAGTTTTGCTAATAACCCTCTACATCTCACCTGCAATCTTCACCAAAGCGGAAGTCAATTTAGAAAGCTCAGCCGGCTCAATCACGAACGGAGGCATTATATAAACCAGTTTCCCGAAAGGCCTTACCCAGACACCCTCTTCAAGGAACCTGCGCTGAATCCACGCCATATCTACCGGTGACTTCATCTGTATCACGCCTATTGCCCCTAAAACTCTGACATCCTCTACCTGTGGCAAGTCAGCCGCTGGTGCAAGTTCCTTCTTCATCTGGGCCTCAATGGCATCCACCTTTTCCTTCCATCCTGAAGAAAGCAGAAGTTCTACAGATGCCCTGGCTACGGCACAGGCAAGAGGATTGCCCATAAAAGTAGGTCCGTGCATAAATGCATTGGGATAGTTGTCAGAAATGGCAGTCGCCACCTTGTCTGAAGTCAACACAGCGGAAAGTGTCATATAACCTCCTGTAAGAGACTTTCCTATACACATTATGTCAGGAACGACTCCGGTATGCTCCCAGGCAAATAGCTTTCCTGTACGGCCGAAGCCTGTAGCTATCTCATCGAAGATAAGAAGCAAGCCATATTCTTCACAAAGCGCAGCAGCCTTGCGCAGATATTCAGGATGATAGAAGCGCATCCCTCCTGCCCCTTGTACTACAGGCTCAAGAATAAGGGCAGCTATCGTATCTCCATGCTCCTCAAGAGTCTTGCGGAGAGGCTCTATATCACTTTCATCCCACTCTCCTCCGAAACGGCTTTCAGGAGAAGGGACAAAATATCTTACTGGCAATGCAGAACCGAATATGCTGTGCATCCCGGTCACAGGATCACACACAGACATAGCATTCCATGTATCACCGTGATAACCTGAACGGATGGTCACAAAATCAGTCCTTTCGGGACGCCCTACCGCATAATGGTACTGCACGGCCATTTTCATGGCAACTTCCACCGCCACTGAGCCGCTGTCAGCATAAAATATCCTTGTAAGCCGCTCAGGAAGGATTTTCAGAAGTAATTTACCGAGTTCTATGGCAGGCTCATGAGTAAGGCCTCCGAACATCACATGGGACATTTTCCCTATCTGTTCCTTTATCGCCTCATTAAGCACCGGATGGTTGTATCCGTGAACGGCACACCACCAGGATGACATTCCTTCTATAAGTTGCGTTCCGTCTTCCAATGTTATTCTGCAACCGTGCGCTTCCTTTACTTTATATGCAGGGAGCGGATTAGTTGCAGATGTATAAGGATGCCACAGATGTTCCGTGTCAAACCTGTCTGTCAATTTATCAAATTCCATAATAATACTATCTTAATTTCTCTCTCAGAAAGAGCACACTTGTCCCGATACACGAAACTCAGCGCAGCACATGCGGTCAGAGTTCATATCCGGCTGCAAGAATACGTGCCTTGTCAGTAGCAATATCCGATCCTGTGGTAGTAAGCATGTCTCCTATGATAGCCGAGTTTATTCCTGCCTTGAAAGCAGTCATCAGTCCCTTCTCGGAAATCCTGGCCCTGCCACCTGCAAACCTGAGATAAGCCTGCGGCATAATCAGGCGGAAAATGCATACAGTCCTGATAATCTCTTCTTCAGATATAAGTTCCTGATTTTCAAGAGGAGTACCTTTTATAGGAGATAAGATATTTATAGGAACCGACTGTACTCCAAGCCTTTTAAGAGTATATGCAAGTTCTATTCTCTGGTCCACACTCTCTCCCATTCCTATTATACCTCCGCTGCAGATGTCCATTCCGACAGAACGGGCATCTTCAAGAGTGCGTATCTTTTCTTCCTGGGTATGTGTAGAACAGAGTGACGGGAAATGCGACGGAGCGGTTTCCAGGTTGCAATGATATCTGGAAATACCGGCTTCATACAGTTTCGCAAGAGCTTCCCTGTCAAGCAGACCTGCTGACATACAAAGCGATATGCTACAGTTTTTCCTAAGATAACGGGCTGTTTCGCAAAGCGCATCCACATCTTTCGGAACAAGTCTCCTGCCGCTGGTCACGATGGAAAACCTTCCGATTCCCTTTTCTTCGCACATCCTGGCTGCTTCTGCTATACCGTCCGTATCCATAAGCGGATACTCTTGTGCAGAAGTACTGTAATGCGCAGACTGTGCACACCACTTGCAGTCTTCCGGACAACGTCCTGATTTTGCATTGATTATGGAACAAGTATCGAATTGTCGGGAGGCACACTTCACACTGACCTCAGAAGCCAGGGCCACAAGCCTCTCCAGAGGGAGCTGCACAACAGATGCCGCATCCCCGGGATCCAGACCATTGTTCCTTATGATCCGGTCCGCATCAAAGTCTTCCGTATATCCAGATTTGTCAAGAGAAGCATCTGCAATCCCTTTGCTGACATGGCCGATTGTAACGTGCCTGCCTATGCTGTTGAATGCAGAATAAGCTTTCTTTCCCCATCTCCGGAAACGGATAGCTTTCTGTCCAAATGATTTATTCCTGTGTTTCTTCATCTTTTATTGTCATGGCGGAACCAGGCCTTCCACTTTCAGCCTGATCAGTTCCGCTTTCCTTATTCGCTTTGAAATCTCTGGAAAAATCCTTGCCCAACTTGTCTTCTTTGATTTTTCCGGATTTTGATGCCTTCTCTTTTTCAAGTTCTTTTGCAAACTTCTCCTTATACTTCTCAAGCATCAGAGAATCTTTACGAGCCTCGGCAGCTGCATTTTCAAGCAGTTTCAGCTTTCGCCTGCGCTCCTTATCCTTTTTCTTTTCTTCTTTAGCCTTTACCTTGTCGGCATCAGCCTGATCCTTACGGGCCCACCGCGCCTCTTTTTCAGCCTTACGGGCTTCCTTTTTGGCCTGTCGCTCCTTACGCGCCTGTTCTTTAAGCTGTTGTCTGGTCGGAACAATCCTGGCTATGGAATCGGCCACAGCAGCACTTCGCAAGGAATCTGCAAATGCCAGCGAATCAGAAAGCGCCAAAGAATCGGCCGCAGCAGCCAACGAATCTGCAAATGCCACAGCATCAGCTATTGCTATGGAATCAAGTCTTGCCACCTGTATTGAATCCTCAATGAACTGCTCCCTTCTCAACCTGTCTCGCTCCAGGATCTGCCGCTCCCTGTCCCTGACTCTACGAAGTGAGTCCCTTTGCTCTATCTGGACATAAATATCATCGATATACCCCGGGAAATACAGACCAGTCTGTACGAATCTGGCTCTTGGACGCTCTGAATAATATTTTCTCTCAGGAGATCTTAACTTCAAAGGAGTAACCGCATTTCTGTCGGCAGGGCGCCTTTCCGGCTGCCATGCAAAACCTTTGAGTTTCTGATCATCAGCCGTCATCTGCGCGACCGGATATCCGTCACTCTTAGCGGCATCAAAATAATATACCTTATGTATTTCGCCATCCTTGAAAATAGCAGACAGCATCTTTGATTCCTTTTTATTTGCAGTCGCCAGCACACCGTTTTCCTCCAGATAGAACAAAGCTGCAGCTCCACCCAGCGCATCAAATCTGGACAACTGTGAATTTTCATCAAAATAGGCGGTCATCTCCGCTCCCTTTATCTGGTCATAATGAAGAGAATCTTCCTGCATATGCACAAATGCGTTTGACATAAGGCTTACCTTCTCCATCATATTTCCACGCACTAAAGCATAGACACTGTCAGCACAATATTGCTGCTTTATTTCATTCCATATTACAGGACCTTTAAAGAGACGGGCAATAGAATCTATGTCACAATATTCAAGCGAATCACACACAATCTGCATATTTTTCTTGAATACCTTGACATTTCCCAAAGCAGTAACGAATCCTATTTTGGTAGTATCCAGCTCCTCCTTTTCTGCTTCGGGAACACCTGCGGCAAGTGAATCTTTTACTGCAAAGGAAGTTTCAGCAAACAGGGAATCACTGACTGAAAGCGAATCTTTTACAGACAAAGTATCAGAAGCTGGAATAGAATCTGCAACTGAAACTGAGTCAGAAGGCGTCTTTTGAACTTTCGGTTCTGTCTTCTGACTATCAGAAGAATCCTTCTTTGGAATATCAGGTCTTCTGTTAGGATCATTTTTAGCCTCTTCTTCTGCTTTTTTAGCTGCTTCTGCTGCGGCTTTTCGTCTGAACTCCGATACGGGATCAATATCCATTGACTTGATGCGTCCGAGAGCCACCTCAATGTATGACGAATCTATATCGCACATACGCCTGGTATAATAAACAAGGGTGTCAGCTCCGAAATAAACAGTATCAACAGAACCAGACTCTTCAACTTCTGCCACAACTGCCGGCTTTCGCCTCATAGTGATTCTGGACAGTGAATCAACATACTCCATACATCCTGCAAGACCTGAAACCTTCCTAGTAGTGTCAGTGACCTGAGCATTTCCCAAAAGCTCTACATTCATAGTATTTCTGTGAAAATACAGGGAATCACTCCATCCTTCCTGAGTATCAGACATTACATGAACATTCTTGCGGAAAAAGAACATTTCCCTGCTCCGGTCATACCATCCGGCATTGGCTGAAAGCATATTTTCCTCTTTCCAGGCATCCGTTCCATAACCGAATGTCGCCAGATTCTTGTCTGACTCATATTTAAGACTTGTAGTCTTGACGAATATCGAATCTGTGAACATATTCACATCTTCGTTGAAAGTGAAAAGTTTTATCTTAGACTCATATATTCCTGTCTGGCTCTCAATAATCTGACCATCCTTGTCCCGCATAGAGCCACCGCCGCGGAATACCGCTATACTGTCTTTTGTATTATAATCCAGATTCTTTGTCCTGAGAATATTATTATCCTTGTCTTTCAGCTGGACAACATTCCCTCTGAATTCAGCCAGATCTCTGTTGATATGATAAATCATCTTCTCGCTCTGGAGCTCAGTCTCCTGCTGGATTATCTTGACATTTCCTACGGCATCAATAATTCCAGTCTCCACATTCCACAGCGCGGTATCACAAAGCAAATAAGTATTGTTGTGAAGAAATTTCGCCGGACCGACGACTTTTCTGTAACTTACTCCGTCTATTTCCAACAAACGGGCCACCTTGGAACTGATCAAAGTGACAACACTATCTGCCGGCTCTGACTTTTGCTGCGCAAATGCAGAAAAGGAAAGGCAGAAAAACAACGCAAGCGAATATATCAACCGTCCGGGAACTCCCATCAAAAACTCAAAAATTTAAATTATTCTGTTCTAACTTTCTCCAGCCAGGCCTCTCTGTCAAAGACACAATCCTTGAACATAGGGTCGATGACAATATAAGTGGTCTTCAACTTTGAGTCAATAAACTCGTCAACTGCCTCCATTGACTTCTCCTGTTTTACCTGATCGGCCAGCAATGTGAAATCTGTAGAAAACTCAGCCGTATGTGAAGGTATGATTTTATCTACTCTTATGATCTTATATACAGTATTTCCATTGCGTCCCTCATTGTCAAGAGACTCTACCGGATCTGACACCTCACCTTCCTTCAAGTCTTTTATGGCAGCATAGTCTTGAGGCTTGAGCTGGTCTATCTCATAATATGCAGAACCTGTATTCGGGTCCGCCATCTGACCTCCGTTCGTCCTTGTTGCAGGATCCTCAGAATAAAATCTTGCAGCCATTTCAAAAGTAACGGCTCCGTTGGACATTTCAGTTTTCAGACTATCAAGGATACGGAATCCCCTGGTCCTGTCATCGTCCGTATATTCCGGCTTAAGAAGAATATGTCTTGCATTGAACATATCTCCTTTTTTGTCAATCACTTCGATGATATGAAAGCCGTCAGGAGTCTCTACTATCTGGGATACGACTCCGGGTTTCAAAGACATGGCAGCATCTGAAAATGCAGGCCAGAAAATTGACTTTGAAGCCATACCGAGCTCTCCGCCCTTTCTCGCGCTGCCAGGATCCTGAGAATAGATTCTTGCCAGTGTCGAAAACTTCTCACCATTTATAATTCGCTCTCTGATAGCCAGAAGACGCTCCTTCACAGCTGTATTTGCAGCCTCCCTGTCCGGATAAATGCAAATCTGGCTCAACTGATATTTAACAGGTATAACAGGCAAGTCCTCCGGATCTGTCCTTTCGAGATATTTTTCCACATCATACGGTGTTATCTCAGGGATACCGGACATTATATTATTCTGCATCTGCTGCGTAAGACTCTGATCCTGGAAAGCCTGGCGCCACTCCTGACGCAGTTTGTACAAAGGCTTTCCAAACAGTTTTTCAAGTTCCTCATCTCCTCCGAAATGCGTTCTGAACTGGTCAATCCTTGACCTCAGTTCACTCTCAACCATATCATTGTTGACTGTAAGTGAATCCAGACGGGCCTGCATAAGAAAAAG
Organism: uncultured Bacteroidales bacterium; assembly: GCA_900546395.1. GTDB lineage: Bacteria > Bacteroidota > Bacteroidia > Bacteroidales > UBA932 > Cryptobacteroides. The sequence goes on from URDD01000034.1 coordinate 19,095, forward strand.
CTTTGACACCATCATATTTTCAAGAAGTTCGCATCTGGCGTTACGGTCAGAAACAAATCCTTGTGCCCTCATTACCTGAAGTTCCTGCTCCAGCTGAGAAATGGTTATCATCTCATTTCCCACTACCGCAATGGTCTTGTCTATTACACCTCCCGGATACTTCTGGCCGAAAGACAGGACAGAAATACTCCCAAGGACAGCCACAGCGAGTGATTTCAACATCTTGTTCATATTTTTTACTTTACAATATTTCAAATTTTCCCTTGGCAAGCGCATCATCAAGCAAGTCTCGTTCCAGCGCAGCTATCAAAGTCTGTTTTCTTGTACTTATTATTATATCTCTGATCTGACTATGGCAATATTCCAAAGGAGAGACATCCCCTGCCTGTATAAAGTCAGCAATGTACGCAACATTGACTTTTCCTCCGCTACCCTCCATCTCTATCACGGAGTTGCGTGACTTTGCCAGCAAAGAACCATAGTCAGTCCCGAAATTACGTGCAAGAGAAACCATATCAACCCACTTTCCACCATAATCAGTATATAAATCTGCAGAAAAATATGCCAGACTGTCCGCCTCAACGAGTTCATCAACATTCTCTGACGACATTTTCTTTTTGATCAGATTCAAATTGGGTGAATCCGCAGAAATCCGCATATACCTGACCTTTACAATCGGGACATCCAGTACAAAATGCTCTTTATGCGACTCATAGTATGTCTGAAGTTCATTTTCAGATACTGCCGTATCAAGTCTCTCATTTACATACTTTTGCTCATATCTATACTTAAGCAGAGACCTGCGGTAGTCTTCCAGTTCTTCACTTACATCCTTGTCCGTCTTGGAAAGATAAGATTCAGCAACATCCAAAAACACGAGGTCTGATGCCCATGTTTTAATATAACGCAAAGCCAGAACCATACTGTCTTCCGGAGCCTGCGTTTCTGGCAGCACCTTATCCAGATCGCTTCTGTAAAGTTTATGGCGACCTACTCTGGCAACTACTTCACCATCGTGCAAAATCGACGAAAACGTCCTGCATGACACACATGCCAGCAGGACGATAAGCGTACAAAATACTATTTTCCAAAGCCGGAACATAGCTGCGGCTATCTTGAATAATTAGGCGACTCGCGTGTAATCGTCACATCATGAGGGTGTCCCTCAATATAACCGGCATTCGTAATGCGTACAAACCTTGCCAATCTCAATGCTGCAATATCCCTGGCGCCACAATATCCCATACCTGCACGCAATCCTCCGACGAGCTGATAGACAACCTCTGAAAGCGTACCCTTGTAAGGGACCTGAGCCACAATACCTTCCGGAACAAGTTTCTTGATATCCTCTTCCATATCCTGGAAATATCTGTCCTTGGAACCATGCTGCATAGCTTCAAGCGACCCCATTCCGCGGTAAGACTTGAACTTTCTTCCGTTTAGGATAATAGTCTCTCCAGGAGACTCCTCAACACCGGCAAAGAGCGAACCGGCCATAATGGTACTTGCTCCTGCCGCCAATGCCTTTACAACATCTCCTGAATATCTTATACCACCGTCGGCAATTACAGGAATACCCGTACCTTTCAAAGCCTCAGATGCCATCATTATTGCAGAAAGCTGGGGCATACCAACGCCTGCGATCACTCTGGTAGTACATATTGATCCAGGTCCTATACCTACTTTAACTGCGCTGACTCCGGCATCGGCAAGAGCCTTTGCAGCTTCGCCAGTAGCAACATTTCCTGCAACAATCTGAATGTCCGGCAATGCCTCACAAGCCTTCTTTATCACTTCAAGCACATAAACTGAATGTCCGTGTGCAGTATCAACTACGACAGCATCCACACCTGCGCTTGCCAGCATTTCAATCCTTTCTATAGTATCAGCCTTAACTCCTACAGCAGCAGCGACAAGAAGACGTCCTTTTGAATCCTTCGAAGCTATAGGATTGTCCTTAATCTTCATAAGGTCCTTATAAGTGATAAGGCCTTCAAGTTTTCCGTCCTTGTCTACAACAGGAAGCTTTTCAAACTTGTGCTGCTTCAATATTTCCGTAGCTTCAGCCAGACCTATTCCATGAGGGGCAGTAACGAGGTTTTCAGACTTTGTCATCACTTCAGCTACAGGAAGTTTCATATTGTCCTGAAAACGGAGATCCCTGTTGGTGATGATACCGATAAGATAATTATTTGCATCTACGACAGGAATACCACCGATATGATGATTGGCCATCATACCCAAAGCGTCTCCGACAGTTGCGTCAGGACGTATGGTAACCGGATCATAGATCATACCGTTCTCAGCCCTCTTGACGCGGCGTACCTGGCTCATCTGTTCCTCAATGGACATATTCTTATGAATAACGCCGATACCTCCGGCTCTTGCGATAGCTATGGCAAGTTCAGACTCAGTGACTGTATCCATTGCTGCCGATACAATCGGAGTATGAAGTCTGATGTCTCTTGTGAAATTTGAAGACACATCTACATCTCTGGGAAGAACCTCAGAGCGTGCGGGAATGAGCAAAACGTCGTCGAAGGTCAAACCTTCGGAAATCTGAGAATTTACAAAAGTCTGCATTATGTATAATTTTGCACGCAAATATACATATTTTTAAACAAAGTCTAAAAATAACTTTGCAATCTTCATAAAAGCCTCCCCTGCCAGGTACCGCGCTCTTCAAGGCGGGAATCAAGCAGATGCAACAGTTCGGCATTGCGGATCAGCCCCCACGGAGTCTCATTCACGAAACGTGGAGGTACTTCTCCTGCAAACCTCTCTATATAAAGGTCCGGTCGCAGACGCTCCAGTATATCTATGAAAAAGTCAATGTAACCGTCCAATGAAAAGCGGATGAAATCTTCCGGTCTGTCAGAATATTCCTTTTCCATCTTCGTCCCTTTTACTATCTGCAGCTGATGGAACTTGGCCGAGCGCAAAGGCAGGCTGTTTATAAGCGAAGTCTGCTCCAACAGCATCTCCCTGCTCTCTCCCGGAAGTCCCAGAATAAAATGAGCGCCCATATCAAGCCCCCTCTCGGCAGTCAGTGCTGCAGCGCGCCTCACGCAGGCAAAATCATGCCCCCTGTTTATTCTCTCCAGTGTCTTGTCGTAACAAGACTCGATACCGTACTCCATAATGACAACCGGAGACCTCCTCTCGCGTCCTGCTATGACTCTCGACCAGTCCTTCATGACTCTGCCGTCAGCCAGTGCCGCAATATAATCCAGTTTATCCTCATCCACACAGTCAGGTCTCGTACCTATGACTATCCCAACCACCTGAGGATGTGAAAGAGCTTCCTCGTATAAAACCTTCAAACGCTCAAGCGGTGCATAAGTATTGGAAAACGACTGGAAATAACCTAAATAGCACCCTGCATTCCTGTATCTGACTTTATGAAATTCAATTCCTTCATCTATCTGCATACAAAGTGGCTTTCCGGCGGTACTGTATGACGGGTGAAAGGCTGCATTATCACAATACGTACAGCCGCCCCTGCCTACTTTCCCGTCCCTGTTGGGACAGGTAAAACCGGCATCAAGCACTATTTTCTGCAATCTCTCTCCATACATCTTGCGGAAATACCCCACAAAGGAATTGTATCTTTTATTCTCTGGAAAACCATTCATATCTCAAGTAACCGTGTTTTACTGGCACATATTCGCAAACATACTACAAAGCATCCAGACTGTCATAAAGTTTCTGAATGAAAGCTCTTGCCTTGTCCCTGTTGGCCTCCCCGGAAACCTCTCCTTCATCCATTATTACAGTATCTGCATCACAGTCTATGACAGTAACATTGTCTTCTGTAACTATACCGACAGTTGATGGTCTGCTGATATAGGCAAAATGAGGCGAATCAGGATTAAGGATATTCTTGCTGAAGGCAAACTCTTCGTGGCTGATACCAAGCTGGTAGAGAAGAGTGGCTGCAATGTCTATACTGCGAGGAGACAGTGGAGTTGCGTCCTTTCATGGCCAGAGCCCCTCCTGTCATAACAAGAGGTATAGTATGCCGTTGTCTTATATCAAGAGTCTCAATATCAGGGTATGCCGCCCAATGGTCAGGAACCATTATCACAATGGTATTGTCCCACTGAGGTGAAGAGGAAAACCTGTCAATGAATTTCCCTATACACATGTCAGTATATGAAAACGAATTGGCCTTTATATCAGGGAGAACATTGTAGTCAGGAACATCAAACGGGTCATGGCTGCTGGAGGTCTGGATGATACGGAAGCGCGGGCTATCAATATTTTCCGTCAGGTAATCGCTGAGGAAACGGTCAAAAAGCGCTCCGTCATTGGCACCCCACTGTCCTGTAAGCTGCGATGCCGGAAAATCCTTGTCTGAAATCACCTTTTCAAAGCCGCATGACACAAGATAAGCCATAAGATTTGTGAAATCCGCATTGCCTCCGTAATAATAAGCTATATCATAACCATTCTCCTTCAACGCAGCAGGAATGGAAGGAAGTTTTTCCATCTTGCTCAGATGGCTCATTATACTCGTACTCGGCTGGGACGGGAATGCACTTATAATGGCCGGCAAGGCACGGTCTGTCCTGAATCCGTTGGCATAAAAATCAGTAAAAAGGAGTCCTTCAGACGCTATCCTGTCCAAATTAACCGCAATATTCTCCCCTCCCATCGACTTCATCAGGTGAGTGGAGAAACTTTCAAGAATCACAATGACAATATCAGGCCTTGATGCATTTCTTGCCTGCGACAGGTAATACTCAGGCTTCAGAAGTTTAGGGAGTTCCGAAGAAACCGGTCTGTCAAGCATGGTTTCAAAAACAGACTGTGCTTTATCCGGTGCCATAAAGCGGTACTGCTCATCAAAACCGCTCTGATGGGACATCGAATAAAGCAGGTTGAAGTCCGGGTTTAGCGCAGCATGGTTAAGTATTTGTTTATCACTGAAATAAGCCTTACCTGGATTCATTGGAGTAAGCTCCAGTCCCCTTATCGGCAGGACAAGAGCTGCAGTCATTATGAATAACACTGCGGAAGATATGAATCTGTTTTCCACCTTTATACGCGAGATATTTCCAAATATTATAGAATATAAAAGCTTGAAATTCAAGGCAGCCACCACTAAGAATGCAATTATTCCTAAAATAATGAACCACACGCTCACGCTTGCCATTGCCTCCTTCGGAGATGACAGGAAATAAAATACCGGAGTAAAATCAATCCTGAAGTCCCAGAAATCATATAGGGCAATATCTGCGACAAACACTGCCGACAATATCAGGGATACAATACCTGCATAGACACAGACTATTGACCTGAAAACCTTTCCGGCACGCCCGGAAAAGGCCGCTGCTGTCATAACAAGCCCGGGAATTAGAGTCAGGTATCCTGCAACTGAGCAATCCATAGAAAATCCTGAAATTAAAGCACGGAAAACCTCCCTGAGCGGTAACCCCTCAAAGAGTCTGTGATAATACAGGATAAAAACCAGTCTCTGAAACTGGAATATTATGACAATCAATATAAATGTAATCAAAAGCCTGAGCCACAGGCTGTCTTTTACAAATGAACGGTTTTTCATACGTATGCAATTATTAAAGAGCCTCTATCTCATCATACAGCTTCTGCACAAAAGCCTTTATACGCTCTTCATCCAGATTTTCAGGATCTTCACCTTCCTCTTCTATCAAAACACCGGCATCACAGTTCAGCACTTTCATATTGTTCTCTTTAACAATACCTACGACAGAAGGCTCGCTGATATAAGCAAAATGAGGCGAGTCAGGATTAAGGATATTCTTGCTGAAGGCAAACTCTTCGTGGCTGATACCAAGCTGGTAGAGAAGAGTGGCTGCAATGTCTATCTGCGAGGAGACAGTGGAGTTGCGTCCTTTCATAGCCAAAGCTCCTCCTGTCATAACAAGAGGAATGGAATGACGTTCACGCGTGCTCAATGTATTTCCGTCAGGATAAGCGGCCCAATGGTCCGGAACCATTATTACAAGGGTATTGCCCCACTGTGATGATGAAGAAAGCCTGTCCATAAACTTGCCCAGGCACATATCCGTATATGAAAATGCATTTGCCCTTATATCTGGGAGGACATTGTAGTCAGGAACGTCAAACGGATCATGGCTGCTGGATGTCTGGACTATCCGGAAACGGGGACTTTCGGGTTTTTCTTCAAGATAATCATCCAGGAAACGGTCAAAGAGCGCTCCATCGTTTGCGCCCCATTTTCCTGTTCTCTGCGAAACTGGAAAATCTTTTTCCGATACTATTTTTTCAAATCCGCAAGATACCAGATATGTCTGCAGATTGGTGAATGTGGCGTCTCCTCCATAATAAAAGGCTATGTCATATCCGTTGTCTTTCAATGTATGAGGTATTGAAGGAAGTTTCTCAGTCTTGCTCACATATTTCATTATACTCGTACTCGGCTGTGACGGGAAACCGCTTATAATAGCAGGTGTAGCGCGGTCTGTACGGAAACTGTTGGCATAGAAATCAGTAAAAAGGAGTCCTTCCGAAGCTATTCTGTCCAGATTAACCGCAATATCCTCCCCTCCCATCGACTTCATCAGATGAGTGGAAAAACTTTCAAGCATTACAAGAATTATATCCGGCCTGGATGCCTCTCTACCCGGCTCCGGATAATATTCCGGCCTCAGAAGCCTTGGCACTGAGGCTGAAACAGGCTTGTCAGTCATTGTCCCGAAAAGTTCCTGCGCCCTGTCCGGCTCCATGAAACGGTACTGGCGGTCGAAGTGGCTCTGATGAGACACTGAATAGAGAAGGTTGAAGTCTGGATTTATCGCAGAATGGTTAAGAATCTGGTTCTGACTGAAATAAGCCTTACTAGGGTTCATTGTGGTAGGGTTGACTCCCCCTCTTATAGGCAGGAACAGTCCGGCAGTAAGTACCAATAATACCACTGGAGTCAGTATCCTCGACACGCCCTCTCTGGAAGCTGTTTTTTTCATCATGACAAAGCGGAGAACCAGGAAATTAATGAGTGTCACGAAAGCCAAAGAAACTATCCCCAGCAAAATCTGCCAAAGACCGGCACTTGCCATTGCATCCTTCGGAGATGAAAGGAAATAAAATACAGGCGTAAAGTCTATCCTGAACCCCCAATAATCATAAAGTACCAGATCCACGATAAATACTGCCGACACGAGCAGCGAAACTATACCTACATAAATATAGCTTATGCCTCTAAGCGCCTTGCCTCCGTAACCGAAGACAGCTGCAGCCGTAAACAATAACCCCGGCACAGCTGTAAGATATCCTGCACAACTTAAGTCCATGGGAATCCCATGCCAAAGGACCTGCACCATTTCTCCAAAAGAAACTCCTGAAAAATGATCATGATAATACAGCATAAAACATATTCTCTGCACCTGAAAAAGCAAGGCAAAAGTAATGAATGTCAATAAGAACCTAAGCAGCAAACTGTCTCTGACCTGAAATTTACTTATCATAAAAAATAACTTTTTCCTGCTCGTCACAATACTGTATGAGCAAACAAAATTTCGCAAAAATACTATTTACTTTCGATTATTAGAGGTATTTTTGAGACCGTTTCTACTTTATTACAATTTTTATAACATATATGATAAATTTTTGTAGGATATTTTTCATTGCCGTCATTCTCTGCCGACTTGCAGGAATTACAGCCGTCTATGCCCAAAATGATGATAGTGCAAAACGCTTTGCAATAACCAACTACTCTGCCAACTATATGAGGGAGAAGCCTGATTTCCCCCAGGAACTCGGCAACCAGGTACTTATGGGTACACCTGTGGAAATCATTGGAGAAGAGAGTTATTGGAAACAGATAGTTTCTCCTGAGCCTTACAAAGCATGGTGCGTAAATCTCGGATTGACTGAAATGACTGCATCCGAACTTCAGGAATATATTTCCGCCCCTAAATACATTGTCATATCAGACTACAGCCACGTCTATTCTGCCAAAGATCCGTCATCCGAAAGAATATCCGACCTTGTAGCAGGGGACCTTCTGAGGCAGACTTTATCAAAAAAAAGCAAAAAAGGATTTACAGAGGTGATGCTTCCGTCAGGTAAAACAGGCTATGTACCGTCAGCTGATATTGCAGACTTCTCATCATGGGCAGAAAGAAGAAAAGCAACTTTTGAAAACATATCCCAAACAGCACTATCGTTTCTTGGTATCCCGTATCTTTGGGGAGGCACTTCTGTCAAAGGTATGGACTGCAGCGGGCTAACCCGTATGGTGTGGTTCATGAACGGCGTGCTGCTTCCGAGGAATGCATCCCAGCAGGCAAAGACAGGAGTATTTGTAGAAATCCCGCAAGAATGCGAACCGCCTATGAATGAAGACGGGACTCGTATGCCGGCAGGAGAAATAACACGGGCAATGATGCAGAGGAGAATTTCAAAGCTTCAGCCAGGCGACTTGATTTTCTTTGGGAAAGCCTTAAAATTCAGCCATGTAGGAATATATCTTGGAAACGGAAGATTTATACATTCTTCACATTGCGTAAGGATCAACTCCCTGCTGCCTGGAGACGATGACTACTACGACGGCTCACCTCTTATGCATACAGCACGGCGCATAATCGGACAGGAAGACAAAGGCACAGGAGTAATCAGCATTTCAAAAAGTCCTGCATATTTTCTGCAAACTTCTGAAAATTAAAACATATTTCATTTTTTAGTGAGTTTTGATTACCTTTGCGGATGATTTAAAAATTCATATTGCTATGAACCTTAGAGACATTAAAAAAGACATCGAGTACATAATCGGAGAATTCATCGACGACTGCACACTTTTCGTAACTCTCAACCCAAAGAAAGAGTCTGACGATGTGGTAAAGATAATTGACGAAGCTGTTGATCTTTACAACGAACTTAAAGACAAGGCCAACAACAAGCCTGCTGATGCAAATGCAAAAGCCTGGTACAACGGCATCCGCAAAGAATTGTTCGAAAAGACTGACGCTCTCTGCGAGAAGCTCAGTTCTGCAGTTTCAAAATAACCGATACCCGGTACCGGAATCTTAAGAAAGAGGAGCCGACCCTTTTGGGTCGGCTTTCGTTGTTTTAAAGGATTGCGAAGTCGCAGTCGGAAGGTTCTTCCAGAGTTC
>URDD01000035.1 GCA_900546395.1 uncultured Bacteroidales bacterium
ATTTTAAAGTGTTCTGTGATGTCCGAAGGAAACAAGAGTCCTATCAGTGATTCGTATATATCCTGCTTTTCCATTAATTCTATATTATTTTACAAAGTTAGGATTTTATACCGAAACACATACTTTTGCAGGTGATCCCAAATCGCCAAGTCCGCTTGCGACTGAAATTCAAAAAATGGGATATTAAATAGAAAAAGTGGCTTACAAATACCTGTAAGCCACTTTTCAGCGGAGAGAGAGGGATTCGAACCCCCGGACCCGTTAAGATCAACGGTTTTCAAGACCGCCGCATTCGACCACTCTGCCATCTCTCCAGTATTTTTTCCGTTTCAGAAGTAGTGGTCTTTCTGAAACGGATTGCAAAGGTAGTGAATTTTTTTTTACCTGCAAATTTTTTTGAAAGAAAATGAAGATTTTTTAATGAACTGTCCATTTTTGAGAAAATCTGCGTAAAACAGCTTCCAAATTTATATCGTATATCTGTCGCAACTTATGCTGTCTATCGGAATGGCCATATATACAAGATTGTATCCGGACCTGTCTGCATTTTCTGTTTCTTCATAGAAAAAACCTATGAGTCCGTCACTTTGCTGCACCATTGTAGAGTAAGCGGACTTTTCCTCTGAAATCTGGTATGGCCCTTTCCAGTCAGCGGCCAGAGATACTGATGTTATGCTTGCTGTATCTGAAGGCAGTTCTTTATACCAGATACCTACATTTGCACGACCTGGTCCGAGAGGTACGGACTGGAAAGCCAGGTCAACTTTTTTTTCGTCATCCTTTCTTGTGGCACGGACTATAAGTATTTCTCCGTTACAGGAGTTTTCAACTGCTGTACATCCGTTATTGATTTTTCCCGAGAAAGCAGCTTCTTCCCATCTTCCCGCACCATTTGAGACATCAGTATAAGTGTAAATATTGAATATGCGTCCTCCTTCAGCGCGGCTGCTCAGAATAACCCTTCCGTCAGGAAGTTCTTCACACTTGGGCTCATTTCCATCTTTGGCCGGTAATGCATCGGCACCTCCTAATGCTTTCCAGCTGCGCCCGAAATCATCGCTGTAAATCACTCTGTTACCATTTGGTCTTGCGCATAGAGCTGCATATATTCTATAGTATTTACCTATTTTGGTAACCCTGCTTTGGAAAATCTTTCCAGAGCCTATGAAGCAACTTTCAACACACCCTTCTGTGCATTCATCAAATAAGGAATATATGTTTTCGGTGATTTCTTCCCACTTTGACCAAGTCTTACCTTTGTCGAAACTTCTCAGTGCTGCGATTCTGTTCGGATTTTTCCTGTTTGTGCTTTCCATCCAGTAAACGGTTTCTCCGCAGACAGCCATCATTAGTACTTCTCCGGTTTCTCTATCAATAACTACTGCAGGGTCTCCAAAACCGCAGTCCGTAGCACCTCTTTTTCCTGTTCCTTCGATTACAGTAGAAGTTTCACTCCATGTTTTACCGTTGTCAGGAGATGTTTTAGAATGTATATCTACTCTTCCGAATCCTATGTCAGCCCTGCAATGCCTGTAGTCGGCGAGGGCCAGTAAAGTGCCGTCTTTGAAAGATGCTATGGCCGGTATTCTGTAAGGAATGCTTGTTGAGTCAGGATTTACAAAAAGAATATGTCTCTTGACCGGTATGTTACCGCATGAGCTTACAAGTGCGACTGCCGCTGAAAGGCATAAAATTTTGAAACCTGTATTCATCTGATATGTACTATGTTTATATGTTTTACTTTGTCTATGCCGAATGTCGGCGATTAAATACGCCAGACACAAATATACGGATAACTTCTAAGTAAATATTATAATTAGTCCTGATAATACTTGAAATTTGCTATTTTTGCGCGTCATTGCGCAGCGCTTTGTAGTTCGGTAATCAAAAGACACTGCTTAAAAATCAATTGAAATTGGGAAAAATAAAATTATACCTTAAAAGGAAAGATATAGAAATTTCTTTTAGAAGATATGGGATTGAAGCTATGTCGGCTATGGCCCAAGGGCTTTTTTGTACGCTTCTGATAGGAACAATATTCAATACATTGGGTACTCAGTTTAATATTGGAGTCCTTTCACAGGAATTTGTAACTTTTGCAGGCAGGGGATATACATTAGGTTCTCTTGCTCAGATTATGTCTGGTCCTGCCATGGCAGTTGCAATAGGTTCGGCATTGAAGTCACCTGCTCTTGTACTTTTTTCACTGGTCCCTGTTGGTCTGGCTGCCAATGCTATAGGTGGTGCAGGTGGTCCGTTTGCAGTCTATGTAGTAACAATAATGGCAGCTGAATGCGGAAAACTTGTCAGCAAGGAGACCAAGGTAGATCTCCTTGTCACACCTTCTGTGACTTTGGCTGCAGGAGTAGGGTTTGCCTGTCTTTTTGCTGCACCGGTAGGTAATGCTGCATCCTGGATAGGAAATATCATTATGTGGGCTACAGAGTTACAACCTTTCATTATGGGCATACTTGTTTCAGTACTGGTCGGTATGGCTCTTACTCTGCCCATTTCTTCAGCAGCAATCTGTGCCGGTCTTGGATTGACAGGTCTGGCAGGAGGTGCTGCTTTGGCCGGATGTTGTGCCCAGATGGTAGGATTTGCGACAATGAGTTTTAAGGAAAACGGATGGGGAGGACTTATAAGTCAGGGGCTTGGTACCAGTATGCTTCAGATGGGAAATATTCTGAAAAATCCTCTTGTTTGGGGACCTCCCATTATAGCAAGCATGATAACAGGCCCGATAGCTACTTGTGTGTTTCATTTGGAAATGAACGGGGCAGCAGTCAATTCCGGGATGGGAACCTGCGGTCTGTGCGGGCCGATAGGAGTGTGGACAGGGTGGACAGATCCGTCGGCGTTTGACTGGACAGGTCTTGTCTTGATAAGTCTTGTACTTCCGGCTGTCATAACCCCTCTGGTGGCACATCTATTCAGAAAAACCGGATGGATTAAGCCTGGAGATTTGTATATTTAGGCCATTTTCTAGGATTTTATATATTTTGCATATATTTGTGGCACCAAATGACATACGTTTGTTTGCTGTTTGTGCGGTGACGTTTGTTTTATGGAGGCGAATCAGATTTTACCAAATAATATTTTATGAAAAAATTTTTCTTTTTGATGATTACGGCACTTCTGCCGTTAATGGTTTCTGCCCAGCAGAAAGGTGACATGTCTATTTCCGGAAGCATTGGATTAAACGGCGGCGGCACTTCTTATTCTTCCGCTTCAGGCGGGACGAAGGTTACTGTGAAGGAACCGTCTGCTTTCAGTTTCCAGATTGCTCCGGAGTTCGGTATTTTTGTAATCGACAGGCTTGAGGTCAATATAGGGCTCGGCTATTCACTTACAAGGTCTGAACCGAACAAGCACTCCACTGATTCTGAAAATTATTATGATTATACAAACCTTTTCGTAATATCTCCAGGAGTCAGTTATTATGTTCCCGTATGTGACAAATTGTATTATACACCAGGACTTTCACTAGGTGTCGGTTTCGGAAATGAAAAGTCCCAACTGAAATCAGATTTGATAGAAAAAAATCCTTTGACTTCATTCGGAATTTCCCTTTCATTCCTTGAATTTGAGTTCCGTCCTTGCAGCCATCTCGGCATAAGCCTCAGTGCCGGAGAACTCAATTATACATATTTGCATTCGACATACAAGGAAGTGGATAATGACGAGACTGTTAAATATTCTTCCAACAGCAATAGCGTAAGCTTCGGACTCAACCTTGGAGCTAAGATAGGATTCAAATATTATTTCTAAGACAGTAGTTTCCATACGCGTGGATAAGGTTATCCGAGAAAGTTTGGAAAGTGATTTTGCCAATAATGAAAAGAGTTGTAAACTAATTGTTTACAACTCTTTTCTTAATCTGGCCTTTGGAATGTTCAGCTGATCCCTGTATTTTGCAATTGTCCTTCTGGCGACTTTATATCCTTTTTTGGTCATGGCATCTACCAGCTGGTCGTCAGTAAGCGGCTTGCGCTTGTTTTCATTATCGACGCATTCCTGGAGAGCTTTCTTGAGTTCTCTTGTAGAGACTTCTTCACCGTCTTGATTTTCAAGCCCTTCTGAAAAGAAGTATTTAAGTGAGTATATTCCGAAGTGTGTTTCAATATACTTACTGTTTACGACTCGGGAAATCGTAGATATGTCAAATCCTGTTTTTTCAGCAATATCTTTAAGAACCATAGGCTTCAGATGACTTTCGTCTCCGTCTATAAAATAATCGTGCTGATATTCTATAATTGCCTTCATTGTACTCTCGAGCGTATTGTGTCTCTGCTTTATCGCTTCAACAAACCATTTGGCTGAATCCAGTTTTTTCTTGACAAAAGTTGCGGCCTCTTTCTTTTCACGTTCAGATGAATTGGCTGCATCCATAAGGATGTCAGCATATTTCTTATTCACTTTCAGTTCAGGAATGGAGAAGCGTGGCATTGTCAGTTTCAACTCGCCGTCTTCAAGTGTAAGAATGAAATCTGGAACAATCTGTTGTGCCTGGTCGTTGTATGAATCATCTATCTGACCTCCGGGCGAAGGGTTCAACTTTAAAATCTTTGACATTGCGGCTTTCATTTCGTCTTCCGTAATGCCCATTCTTGAAATTATCTTCTGAAAATGCTTGTTGGTAAATTCTGTAAAGAAATCCTGAAGAATCCGTGTAGCGTTAATGACATCCGGTGTCTGTTTGAACGTCTTTATCTGGAGAAGGAGGCATTCGCGCAAATCGCGTGCACCTACTCCTGCCGGCTCGAAATCCTGTATAATTTTAAGCATACTCAAGACTTCTTTTTCGTCTGTTTCTATCCCAGCTCTGAACGCGAGATCATCAACAAGACTTTCTATATCCCTCCTGAGATATCCGTCATCATCAAGGCTGCCTATTATGAAAGCAGCGACAGAATGCTGGTGTTCCGACAGGCTTCTGAAGCCAAGCTGGTCCATCAGGCTCTGTGTGAAACTTTCTTTTACGGAAAAAGTGTTGTATTGAGGCCTTTCGTCTTTGCTATAATTGTTGACCCGTAGCTTATAACTTGGAATGGAATCGTCTTCTTTATATTCAGAAAGTGATACTTCACGAGGTCCGTCTTCTTCATCATCTCTGTCATTGGCAGTGTTTTCATCAAGTACAGGATTCTCTTCCAACTCTTTTCTAATCCTCTGTTCCAGCTCCTGTGTAGGAAGTTCAATAAGCTTTATAGTCTGGATCTGCAGAGGCGAAAGCTTCTGAGTCTGTTTTAGTTCCAATCCTTGTTTCAACATATTCTCTGTACTTTAAAGATTTATTGATGTAGTCTGATGTACATCTCCGTAGCCTTCAATAGGCCTCAAGACGCGCACTGTATCAGACACTATAGGATGTTCTTTGTCAATTACAGGGTAATTGATGATTTCTCTGACGACAAAGGCAGTAGGAAATTCGCCTGCAATCCTTTTTAGCAACAGCATAGCTTCTGAACGTGTTCTGAAATCGCCTACGGTGACTTTGAAGTAAGGATTTACATGATTTCTATATGCAGGGATTTCCGGATATTGTGTCCTGAATTCTTTTACCATATTTTCTGAAGCCACTCTGGAGGATTGCTTGTTGTCAAAGAAAATCCGTACCCTGTAACCTTCGATGGTGCGTGTCCGGTTTGAATTAATATGATTCATCATCCCTGTGCGAATGAATGACGACTGATGTACTTTCACATCAGCATTGTCTCCTTTGGCTTTCGATGGCATCAAATCAAAAATCACCTTGCCTACCAATGTGCTATCAACAGTATCAGCAAACCTGACGATAGTAGAATCCGCATACATGTATCCCTCTGGAGCCTGCAGACTGTCAATGCCTTCCATGACAGGATTCTGGGTGCCGGGAAACAGGCGGTCTTGTGCCGATGCAAATGATGCGTTCGAAAAGAATGCAGCAGCGGCAATGGTTGTTGTTATTATTTTCTTTATAAATTTCATTGTCTTTATTTCTTTATGTTTTTTATCAGGTTGGAAACAGGTATTCTCTTTAATGTGACACCTTTGGTTAACCCCTTACCCAATTTTGCCTTGAAACTGGCAGTGACAGTGAAGGCTTCTGGCCCCGAGTTATGCAGGAAAGACATTACGGCCAGAGGTGAAATTCCAGGAGACAGTTCCATTTTTCCCTTTACTGTTACCGTGGATTCGCATCTTCCTTCTATATTCAGAGGGTCAGCGTAGAATTTTCCGATGGTTTCTCCATATCTTTCCACAATGCCTTCTATAGCGCTGATTCCGATACTTTTGGAAGGATTGAATATAGTCACGGAAATGACAGCATCTGCTGTTTTCAATCCGGATATTCCAAATGATTCTACTTTTGTTGAAGATATCCTTATATTTCTAAGGTCCTTGATACTCGCGCATCCTGTACTTGTCAGCATAACTGCAAATACAGTAAAATGTGCGATGATTTTTAATGCTTTATTCTTCATTTCATAATATTACATCTTTGCAAAGATAGAAAAAAATACATATAAAAGTCGTATCTTTGCCGATGGCATCTCTGTTTTGCAGAGGAAACCGGAATATAATTTCTGTCCGGGAGGACAATATAAAGTAAATTTTAGAGATGAACAATATAAGACCATTGACAGACCCTTCGAAACCTAAGGTTTATATAGAGACCTACGGGTGTCAGATGAATGTAAATGACAGTGAAGTAATCCTTTCGATTCTTCAGGATGCGGGATATGTCCTTACTGAAAATATGGACGAGGCTTCAGTTATTCTGGCCAATACATGTTCCATAAGGGATAATGCGGAGCAGCGTATCTGGGGACGTATAGAGCAGTTCCGCCTGCAGAAGCGCAGAAGAGAAGGAGTGATCATAGGAATAGTGGGATGTATGGCTGAGAGGTTGAAAGACAAACTGCTGGATACTTATGTGGTAGATTTGGTGGCAGGTCCTGATTCGTATCGCAGTCTGCCTGGCCTGCTTGCTGACATTACGCCTGATTCTCCGCAGATGAATGTACTTCTTTCACATGAGGAGACATATGCTGACATATCTCCTGTTAGAATGGATAAGAACGGAGTTTCTGCATTCATATCCATAATGAGGGGTTGTAACAATGTATGTTCGTACTGTGTCGTGCCTTATACACGAGGAGCTGAAAGAAGCCGTAATCCGGAATCAATAGTCAGGGAGGCGGAAGAACTTTTTGCAAACGGCTACAAGGAAGTATGTCTTTTGGGACAGAATGTGGATTCCTATTATTGGAAAGACAAGGAACTGGCAGACAAGAATGTGAATTTCGCAGGCCTTCTGGAAATGGTGGCCAAGGTAAGCCCGGAACTCCGTGTTAGATTTTCCACATCACATCCTAAAGATATCAGCGATGAGGTCATCTATACAATGGCCATGTATGACAATATCTGTAAACATATACACCTTCCTGTGCAGTCTGGAAGCGATGTGATGCTTGAAAAAATGCGCAGAAAATATAACCGTGAATGGTATCTGGAAAGGGTAGCCAAAATACGCTCTGTGATGCCGGGATGCGGTCTTACTACAGACGTAATCGCCGGATTCTGCGGTGAGACTGAGCAGGACCACAAAGATACGCTGTCACTTATGGAAGAGGTTTGCTTTGACAGTGCGTTTATGTTCCAGTATTCTGAAAGGCCCGGTACACTGGCTTCCAGGAAATATGCCGATGATGTACCTGCTGAGGTAAAGACTGAAAGATTGAACGAAATCATAGCACTCCAGGGACGGATGAGTCTGAAGAGCAATGAGAAGGAGGTCGGCAAGGTATTCAAGGTCCTTGTAGAAGGCGTTTCGAAGAGAAATGATGAGGAACTTTTCGGAAGGGCCAGCAACAATAAGGTGTGCGTTTTCCCGGCCGGAGGTCACCGTATAGGAGATTATGTGGAAGTCAAGGTAATATCCTGCACTTCCGCCACACTTATTTCCGAATTGGTGAAGTAGCATTTAAATGGTCAGAGGCTGTATTCCTTAAGATTTGCGTCTGAGAGAATATTTGATAGAAAAAGAATCCGTCCTTTGTTTTGCAGGGATGGATTCTTTACGTTTTATTAAGGTAATTTCTAAGAAACTGTTTAAATTTTTGTCATCATAAAAGTTTTTTGAAAAATTTTTAAACAGCTTCTAAATATATTTTTGTAAATTCAGCCTCCATAACCGAAATTGGCGCATGTCAGCCGGAGTGTGGGGAAGACGTCTCACACAGTTAAAAACAAATGAAAGTTATGGATATTAACACTAATTCACCAGTGCATGAGCAGTATATCCTTGCATTGGACCAGGGTACAAGCAGTTCAAGGGCGATAGTTTTCGACAGAACAGGAAAAATACGGTCAGTATCTCAGAAGGAATTTCCTCAGTATTTCCCCAAGCCGGGATGGGTGGAGCATAACCCTACGGAAATATGGTCTTCGCAGGCATCTGTCATAGCGGAAGCCATTACGTCAATAGGAATAAACGGCAAGAATATCGCCGGAATCGGAATTACCAACCAGAGGGAGACCACAATAGTCTGGGATGCCAGGACAGGTGAGCCTGTTTACAATGCTATAGTATGGCAGGACAGAAGAACTTCGGAATACTGTGACTCTCTTAAGGCTGATGGTCTTACCGAGTATATCAGGGAGAGGACGGGGCTGATTGTCGATGCGTATTTCAGCGCCACCAAGGTAAGATGGATTCTTGAAAATGTACCTGGTGCGCGGGAGAAAGCAGAGCAGGGGCATTTGCGATTCGGAACAGTGGATACGTGGCTGATATGGATGCTGACCCGCGGCGAAGTGCATGTTACTGATATGAGCAATGCTTCCAGGACGATGCTTTTCAATATTCACAGCTGCAGATGGGACGAGGATTTGCTGAAACTTTTCTGCATACCGGCTTCGATGATGCCTGATGTGCGTTCTTCGAGTGAAATATACGGACATACCAAGACTACAATTTTTGCCCATGCCGTTCCGGTGGCCGGTATAGCAGGTGACCAGCAGGCTGCACTCTTCGGCCAGATGTGTACTGATCCTGGAACAGTGAAGAATACATACGGAACCGGATGTTTCCTGCTTATGAACAGTGGTGAGAAACCTATCAAATCTGCGAATGACTTGCTTACTACTGTAGCATGGAATGCTTCAGGGAGAATGAATTATGCTCTGGAAGGAAGTATATTTGTGGCAGGTTCCGTAGTGCAGTGGCTGCGTGACGGGCTTGGTGTCATAAGGTCTTCATCTGAGGTTGAGGCCCTGGCTGCCAGCGTTCCTGACAATGGGGGAGTCTATTTCGTTCCGGCTCTTACCGGGCTTGGAGCTCCTTACTGGGACCAGTATGCGAAGGGAAGTCTTTACGGTATAACCAGAGGAACGACCGCTGCCCATATAGCCCGTGCGGCTCTTGAGGGAATAGCTTTCCAGACTATGGATATAGTTAATGCCATGCAGAAGGATTCAGGCATTCCTATAAAGGAACTGAAAGTAGATGGAGGAGCTTCGCGCAACAATCTTCTTATGCAGTTTCAGGCAGACATACTGGGGATTCCTGTGATTCGTCCTGCCGTCACGGAGACTACGGCTCTTGGAGCGGCTTATCTTGCCGGCCTTGCAGTAGGATACTGGTCAGGTCTGGATGAGGTGAAGAGCCAGTGGACAGCTGAGTGCAGGTTCGAGCCTTCTGCATCTGCGGAGTTTGTAGCCCGAGAAAAAGAAGGATGGGCTGAGGCTGTTTCGAGAACACTAACACAAAACAGATAGACCTATGGAACTGACTTTGATGACAAAATGTATTTTTGAATTCATCGGTACGATGGTACTCATACTTCTCGGTGACGGCGTCGTGGCTTCAAACGCACTGGCGAAGTCAAAGGGCCAGAACGGAGGATGGATAGTAATAACTATGGCATGGGGTTTTGCCGTCATGTGCGGAGTCTTCATTGCCGGACCATACTCAGGCGCTCATCTCAACCCTGCCGTTTCAATAGGACTCGCTGCAGCCGGACAGTTTCCGTGGGCTTATGTTCCTGGATATATTGCCGCACAGCTTCTCGGAGGATTTGCCGGTGCCGTGCTTGTCTATATATTCTACAAGGATCACTTTGATGCTACAGATGATGCTGAGTCGAAGCTTGCAGTGTTCTGTACGATGCCGGCTATACCCGACAAGTGGAGGAATCTCTTCTGCGAGTTCGTCGGTACGTGGCTGCTGGTTTTTGTGATATTGGCATTCTCCAATAAGGAAAATACACCTGAACTCGGTATGGGAAGTCTTGGAAGTTTCCCTGTTACAATGCTTATAATGGCTATAGGCATGTCTCTCGGAGGAGCTACCGGATATGCTATAAATCCGGCCAGAGACCTGCCTCCGCGCATTGCACACGCATTGCTTCCTATCAAGGGAAAGAGGGACAGCGGATGGAGCTACAGCTGGGTTCCTGTGCTCGGTCCTGTTTTAGGCGGGGTATTTGCGGCATTGACATATTTGTGTGTATATGATTGTGTTATTTGATGCTTAGTATTTTTACAAACGTCTTTTCGATACTGTATTTTCTGCTGGTAGCGGGAACAATACTTATCATACTTACCGACAATCAGGATTCGGGGCGTAAAGTTTCCTGGATTCTGGTTATCGGTCTTTTGCCGGTTTTCGGCCTTGTCTGTTACGGCGTTTTCGGTTTCAACTGGCGCAGGGCGGGCTTTTTCCAAAAGAAGCACAAGAACTTTCTCAAGATGTTCAGTGCCAATGCAGATGACCGGATCAAGACCATGCTTTTCGGCCATTCTGTTGAGGAAAAAATCCGTCCGGAGTACAGAGAACTGGCCAGACTGCTCGCCAGAGTGGATAAAATCACTGTGAGCGATGACAACGAAATCGAGATAATCACTTCAGGTCAGAGAAAATTTGAGGCTCTTACCGAGGACTTGCGAAACGCCAAGGATCATATTCACATGGAGTACTTCTATTTCAAGAAAGACGACGGCAGCCGCAAGATCAAGGAACTTCTTATGCAGAAGGCCAGGGAAGGGGTGAAGGTAAGGTTCATACACGAGAATATCGCCAATATTGACATAAATCCGCGATATTACAACGAAATGAAAAAGGCCGGAGTCGAGGTGGTCCCTTTCACCAGTACGCGTATTACCCATCTGACGATAGGAGCCCAGCTTAACTACAGAGATCACAGGAAGATAGTCGTTATAGACGGTAAGATAGGGTATTCCGGAGGAATGAACATCAGCGATGATTATTTTATCCGTTGGAGGGATACTCACATGAGGATTACGGGAGAGGCGGTGTCAAGCCTGCAGTATAGTTTCCTCAATTCGTTCGTGAGTTCCGGAGGAGTGATTGAAAAGGATCTCAGGCGTTATTTTCCGGAGCATATAAAGGTATCTCCTGCCACTCTCATGCAGATTGTTCCGGACGAGCCTGACAACCTCTGGCCCGTACTCCAGATGGGAGCGGTCTGGGCAGTCCAGCATACCAGCAGGTATATTTACATTCAGACCCCGTATTTTGTACCCCCGGAGCCTCTTCTCCAGGCCTTGAAATCAGCTGCTCTCAAAGGGGCTGACGTGCGTATTATGATACCGGAAAAGGCTGATTTGAGCTATATGGGCCCGGCAAACAGGTCCTTTTATGGCGAATGCCTTCAGGCCGGTATCCGGATTTATGAGAAGACAGGAAACTTCATTCACTCCAAGACTCTTGTGTCGGACGACTACCTTTCCATTCTTGGGTCGGCCAATATGGATTACCGCAGTTTCGAAATCAATTATGAGATAAATACTTATATCTATGACGAAAAGGTGGCGCGGGAGAACCGCGATATTTTCCTGAAGGATATGCAGCAATGTAAGGAGTTTACTTACAGCCAGTGGAAGAAGACCAAATGGTATATGCGTATCCTCCAGTCAATCATACGCCTTTTCGCCCCGCTTCTGTAGTTAAGGTATATATAAATGCTATTTAAGCCCGTTTATATATGCCTGCAGAAAGCCTCTTCTTGTGTCGCTGACAGGGAGGACAGTGCTGTCATCAAGAGTTACGGACAACCTTTCTACTGTGACAGCCATTTTCATATTTACTATATAGGATCTGTGGATTTGAATGAAGTTTTTCGGAAGAGTCTCGTTTATCTGCTTTAAAGTCATATGGGTCAGAAACGGTTCTCCGGATACACGGTATATTTTCAGGTATTCATTCTGGCCTTCTATGAACCGGATATCGTCACATTCGATACGCAGGAATTTGTGGTCGCATTTCAGATACAGTACATTTGCCTCTCCGCTTTCACAGCTGCCGGCTATCTGGTTCTGAAGAAGAGTCCACTGCCTGTAAGCCTTTTCCGCAGTGCGATGGAAATCTTCGCTTCCGTAGGGCTTGAGCAGATAGTCAAGAGCGTTGACTTTGTAGCTTTCTACTGCGTATTCCGGATATGCGGTTACAAATATGACCATAGGGGGATTGTCAAGCGTACGGATGAAATCAAGACCATTGATATCAGGCATGTTGATGTCAATATATACAAGATCCACATCATAATTCAGCAAAGCCCTCCTTGCCGTCTCTGCGTTGTGGCATGAGGCTACAAGTTCCAGAAACGGAAACTTAAGGACATTCTTTTTCAGTTTGTTCAGAGCCAGCGGCTCGTCATCTACAATTATGCAGCGTATTTTCATCGGCCAGGGATTATCAAAGTTACAGAGTATATGTCGTCATTTATATCGATATGAAGAGAATAGTCTTCTCCGTAAAGCAGCTCCAGACGCCGTCTGACGTTTGAAAGACCTACCCCGCCTTCAATATCAGCTTGTTTTTTTACCGGTATCGTATTGGTACAGCTGAAGAATACTTTTCCGTTCATTTCACAAAGTTTTATATTGATTTTCGTCTCCTGTTCATAACTGACTCCGTGCTTGAATGCATTTTCGATAAAAGATATGAACAGAAGCGGAGGTATATGGATGCTCGGTGAGAATTGGTCCGGAATGTCCAGACTGATTTTGACTATGTCCTTGACATATCTCATTTTCATAAGGGCCACATAGCTGGAAATGAATCTGGTTTCAGAGGCAAGGCTTGTTATGGGTTTTTCGCTCTCATATAGTACGTATCTCATAAGATAAGACAGTTCCAGAATCATATCCTGGGCTTCCTTGATATTTTCATCCGCCAGTTCATGTATGTTGTTCAGGACATTCATCAGAAAGTGCGGACTGATCTGCTGTTTAAGGTATTTAAGCTCCTCCTGAAGGCGTTTGTTTTCCAGTTCTTTCCTTTTCTCCTGCTCGCGGTTATATGTAAATGTCAGAGATATTGCTGCATTTAAACCGATAGTCAGTGCTGCAAGCATGCTATTGAACAGAAGAGGTAGCGGCAGGGGCGGAGGAGGCATGCGTCTTGGCATGTCTGTCTCAGGGGGCATTTGCTGTTCTCTGGCATATCGGTGAGATTGTCTTAAGATGGAGTGCTGCAAGCCTCCGTATGCTGCGAGAATAAGAATGACCGTCACCACGTAGAGTTTCATCCTTCCTCTTTTTAAAAACCGAGGTATTAGAAAACTGTTATGGAAGATAAATATTACAATAAGGGGGACCATTCCTGTCCACCATCTTATTACAGGCTTCCAATTGAAGACTGAATAGTTTATGTATTGTGACAATTCAAGCACAACCGGAAGAACTGCAATAGAGAGCCATATTGCAGC
Organism: uncultured Bacteroidales bacterium; assembly: GCA_900546395.1. Taxonomy (GTDB): domain Bacteria; phylum Bacteroidota; class Bacteroidia; order Bacteroidales; family UBA932; genus Cryptobacteroides. Next base: position 13,719 of record URDD01000035.1, read on the forward strand.
ATACAGGATTCTTTCCTGCCATATTGAACTTAGATGTCTGCGTATCATAAAAATATCCTCTAAGTTACCATATTAATTCAGAAATTCTTTTATGAAGGAAAATTTAAATAATACCTGCATCAGAATTGAATAAGATTTCTGATTGTCTGTCTTATAATTATGGACTACATAGGGGGCGGCCCTCCTGCAGGACCGCCAGGAGGAGGACCTCCGAATCCTCTCGGACCATCTTTCCGTTTGCCGTTGAATGTTCCGAACCGGTATGTGAACGAAAGCATTATATAACGTCCGAGCGTGTTGTTGCGGACCTCTTGATGATAGTTGCTGGCATCTGTCACCATAAGATTCTTTACCTGATTCAGTATGTCGTACGCCCGCAAAGATATAGTAGCTCTTTTCTTGAATACGAGCTGGGATATTTCAGCATTGAGAATGAATTCCGGTTTCTGATATGTCGAGTAGCCCCTGTACCAGTTGTAATTTATATCGCCCGTAATATCCATTCCGAACGGAAGGGTCCAGTTCATCTCGAAAGAGATGCTGTTGTTCCAGGTGGTATTTGCATTGGCAGACTTCATAGTGTACCAGGATTTGGATACATTTGTCCGTCCTCCGGCAATAAGCTCTACAAAATCATTTCTGTAAGTCAAACGGAGCATTTCCATTATGCTCATAGTCCTGATTCTGTTAGTGGTAAAATTATCCGTACGGCTCAAGTCAGGATAGTCTTCTTTGAAGGCGTCGTATTTGAATTCAGAGTTTTCGGCATCATAATATTTATCAGAATCAAAAGATGACGTTCCGATATATGATGTTGACCTGCCGTATTTTGCATTTGTCATTGACATTAACGAAAAATTTGACTTGGCTATAGGAGAATTGACTGTCACCATGGCATTCAAAGAGCTGCTTGCAGGCCCGTTTACCGGTACTGAATACTGTGCACCTGATGTGTCATACCATTGCGCGTTTGTAATGGCATTCCGGACAATGCTTCCATTGATGTGTGCATTTACCGAAGTGTATGTCTTCTTATTTGTATATCTGAACATTCCGCGGAGATTATGGCTGAAATACGGTTCAAGATACGGGTTTCCGAAAGATATGTTCAGAGGATCCGTATTGTCAGGGACCGGCATCAGCTGTGATGTCGATGGTTGTGATGTCCTGCCGTCGTAGAATATTATCAGATGAGTGTTGTCATTTACCATGTATCTCAGTCTTGCGGAAGGAGACCAGTTGGTCACGTTACTGTCGTATGTCTTCCCGTTTGTCTCATTGTGTGTGTTCGCAGGATTTATTTGGGCGCCGAGCTGGGCATTGAGTTTGTCTGTCTGCCAGGTCAGGCTCGCTCCGGCTCTCTGGTTGACATACCTGTTCTGTACCGAGCTTGAGTATTTGGAGTCGGGTGATTCTCCGTCCGGATAGTAGGTCAGAGCTGATGTGTTCATGTCAATATCGGTATTTCCGCTATTGAAAGTGTTTTTCCAGCTTTTGTTGCCGCTCCATGCATATTCGTAGTTAGCCTCAAGGAAAAGATGTTCCGTCAGAGGTTCTGTATATACAACGCGCCCGCTTAATGACGAGCCGTCTGAATGTTGGTCATATCTCTGATTGACAATTTCATTTTCATAGTCGCTGTTTCCATCAATATCAGTGCGGGTCAGAGACTGGTTGAAACCATTCGTCAGATTGTTGCTGAAATCGTAGTCTAACATTGCTGACAATGTCCTTCCTGCCTTTCCGAGGCGTTGCCCGAAGAAAAGTTTTCCGCTTGCTGTCCAGTTCTTGTTACTTCCGGTGTTGTCTTTGAAACCGCTGTTGGCAAAAGATGTTTCAGTTCCGTCATATGAATATGTTGAAAAATCAGAATGCTCGGAGAATGAGCCTTTTCCGAAATTGAACTGAGGCTCGAACATTATGAATGTGTTTTCTGAGAACTTGTGCTCAAGTCTGAGTCCGAAGCGGTGTCCCTGTGAGTCAGTAGTACTGGATCCGTTGTTGTCATTGACCAGCCTGCTGCCGTCTTCCATAAAAGTGGTTTTGGTACTTGTCTCTTCTACATAGTTTGATGAACCGTTGAATAGGTAGTTGCCAGACAGTACCATTCTGTCATCGAACAGATCCCATGATCCATTGATTCCTCCCATCAGGGAACTGGTGATTCCGTTATTGTTTCCGAAAGGATTAATACCTTGTCCCATTCCTCCGCTTCCTCTCATTCCCTGCATCATGTTTCCAGCAAGGTCATTGAATCCGCGGTTGTTTGTATTGTTGGTATTCAGGATTATGCTCAATTGGCTGTTTTCCTTGAAATTGCCTATGATTCCTGCACCCTGGTATCTCCATCCGTCCCCCGAAAAAGTCGTTTCTTCCGTGTAATATCCTTTATCCGGGACATCGTGACCGCCACCGGCCATTAAGTTGCCGAACCATCCGTTCATTTTTCCTTTATAGATGGAAAGGTCAATGACAGTTTCCTCCTGCCCGTCATCTATACCGGTGAATCTCGCCTGTTCAGACTTTTTTTCGACGACTTTTACTTTTTCTACGAGGTTTGCCGGAATATTCTTTGTCGCTAACTGAGGGTCATCAAGGAAGAAAGTCTTTCCGTCAATAGTTATCTTGCTTATTGTCTCACCGTTTGCCGTTACTGTTCCGTCAGAAGAAACTTCCACTCCTGGCAGTTTCTTCAAAAGGTCCTCCAGCATGTCATTGTCTGTTGTCTTGAAAGATGATGCATTGTATTCAATGGTATCTTTCTTTACTATGATAGGATTTCCGGCAGCAGATACGCTTGCAGCCTCGATAAGTTCTGCATCGATCTTCATTTTTATTGTCCCAAGGTCAAGAGCCTTGTTTATGACTATTTCCTTAAGGTATGTTTCATATCCCACCAATTCGGCTTTCAGAATATAATTTCCGCTTTTTATGCCAGATATTACAGCCAGGCCGTTGTTGTCGCTAAGAACATATTCTGATGCCTTTTCACTTCCGTCCGGTGTCAGGGAAACTGTGGCGAAAGCGACGGGTTCTCCTGAGGTGCCGTCAGCCAGTTTCATTGTTACCGGAAAAGTATTTTGGGCATAAGCCCCTGATGAAGCCAGAAAGAATAATATGGCAGGAATTATTGTCCTCTGTCTCTGTTTCATATTGTATCCTTCATTTATTTTCTGATGCAAAATAAAACAGTAGCGTCCGAGGTGTCAATTTATTTCTGTCAAAGGGTGAAAAACGGAGGTGAATCCTGTTTACCGTCGGTTTCCGGGCTTTCGTTGATTTGTATGTGCTTGTTTTCTGCTGTTTTATACATTTGTGATAAAGTTTGGCGGCTGAATTTTAGTAGCACACAAAATTGTATTGAAATGAAGAATTTGGTATTTATTGTTTCAGCTATCTGTCTGTTAGAGTCCTGCTCTTCAACAGACCAACTGGAAGTTCTCCGGTCAAACTTACTTTGAACGGATTGAAACTTTCTTCCGGAAAGAGTTCGGCTGTCAATGTTCAAAGTAAGTCGGTGCTTTATGTACATCTTCCTGATGGAACGGAAAATTATATCAGCGATTCGGAATCACAATCTGATGAGTCATATTATCCGGATGGAGTTTTGGCAGGAGACGAGAAGAGAAACGGAGCACTTTATTCTAAAGGATCTGTAGTACTCAGCGGTGGCGGCCTGTTTTAGCTTGACGGGAAAAAGAAGCATGGAGTGTCAGTAAAGTCACATCTGACTGTAAGGCCGGGTGTAACAATTGTTGTGAACAATGCTGCCGATAACTGTTTTAAGGCAGACGGAGATGTCATTGTTACGGGCGGTGAAATCCTTTGCGTAAGTTCAGGGGATGGGGGAAAAGGTATCAGCGCTGACGGTTCATTGAAAATGGATGCCGGAACTGTCAATGTCGTGACATCTGGCGGAAAATATGTTTATGATGCATTACTGGATATGGATTCATCTCCTAAAGGAGTCAAGGCAGACGGTGAAATTATTATCGGAGGAGGCGTACTGAATATTCAGGTAACAGGAAAAAGTGATGGCTCAGAAGGTCTTGAAAGCAAGTCGGGGATTACTGTCAATGGAGGCAGGATATTCGCTTTTTCAGACAATAATGACGGCATAGACTCAAATGGTAAATTGTTGATAAACGGCGGACTTGTTATTGCTTCCGGAAGTGGAACTCCGGAGGAGGGATTCGACTGTGACCGCAGTCAGAATTTTATTGTGACAGGAGGTACATTGATAGGAACAGGAGGAGCGGCTATTTCCACATCAACCTCAAGTAAGCAGAGAACAGTAATATATAATGGAGTAAATGCAAGAAAAGGAGAACTTTTCGTTATTGTAGATGCAGATGGCAATCCTATTTTGAAATATGAGTTGCCAAGGACGATGAGTGGTATGTCTTTGTTTTTCTCTTCTCCTGAGCTCAAGTCAGGAGTAACATATACTGTATATTCCGGAGGAACATTGGACGGAAATACAGCCAATTGGAACGGATGGTTTGAGGATGGATTATATACAGAAGGTGAAATCTTAGGGTCATTTGAATCAGACAATATCAATACAACGGTCGGACAGGGCAACGGACATGGCGGCGGAGGCCCGGGTAATGGAGGTCCTGGTAATGGAGGTCCTGGTAATGGCAGATGGGGGTAGTCGGTCCGTCCGACCAAATGGACCAGACATTTCCCTCCTGGATCCGACATCCTGTCCGACGCGGTCGGATTTGATTATTCGACATACTCAATGATATCTCCATATTCATTGAGTATGGCAAATATACAAATACTTTCAATTTTATTTTTTTTGTTGAGTATTATTTTTTTTAGAGGATTTTCTGAACATACAAGGCCAGATAAATTTATATTCTTGCTCAAGTCAAGTATGGTAAGCCGGTTATAACTGCAGTCAACTTCTTCCAAATGGGTGTTTTTACTCAAATCAAGAGTCGTAAGTAGGTTCTCACTGCAGTCAAGTTCCTCTAAATCGGTATTCTTGCTTAAATCAAGTGTAGTGAGTCGGTTAAAACTGCAATTAACCCATGTTAAACGGGTATTATCACTAATGTCAAGTGTTGTAAGCAGGTTTTGGTCGCACTGCAAACCTTTTAAGGCCTTGCATCCGCTTATATCAAGTTCCTTGAGCTTGTTTCCATAGCAAGTCAAAAATAAAAGGGCGGTATTATTATTTAAATCAAGAGAAGCAAGTCGGTTCTTATCACAAAACAATTGCTCTAAAGAAGTGAAATATTTTATCTCCTGCATAGATAAAATATTCAAGCCGGTATCATTTTTATAGTCGAACAAATTAATTATGCGAACTCGCTGTGCTTCATTTGTAGAAATCTGCCCATCTCTGTTTGTATCTATGTCGATTACATAATCAATATATTCTTCCCTGTCATAATCAAATATATTTACTTCCCTGACATCCAGTAATGCATGAAGAAAATCAGCGTCTTCAAACAGAATAATTTCTTCCTCGGAAAGGTCTTTCCCATTACCAATGTCTTTCTTGCAAGAAGCGAGACAAATCACTGTAAGTGACAATGTAAGCAATAAAATCTGTTTCATATTCACTTAGTTTTAAATTATATTATGCGGAAAGTAATCTTCCTATGGAAAACACTATAAAGATATAAAATGTTTTGCAGACAATGAAGTGTTGTAGCGAAAATTCCAGCCTGTTCAACATTCTTGTAAAATGGAGTAAAAGACATCTTTCTCCAACTTTCCTTTCTATAGATAATGGGGCTTATCAGTTCTCATACATCCAACTCAACGGACGGAATGAGTATGCCACCTCATCATCTGTCAGGAATAAGGACATAAAGGAACCGGTCCATAAGATAAGCCGGGGTTTAAAAGAAGGCAGTGGCCCGGTTTCCGGATCCGGTCTCAGACACGACATATTTGCGCCTGCCGTAGGCCTTTTGAAAATAATTCGTTAATTTTGTACCACATAATGAGTTTCCTTTGGGAATACTCGACTTTGCTTGCATTCATAATTCTTGTAGTTTCTAAGAGACAAAATTATGAATGCTTTTTTATCCTACCTTTTTAGGGGATTTTACTTTGCTAAAATCGGGGGATGCAAAGTTACCGATTACACCAGTTGCGCTACCTCTACTCGATGCCTGTCGAACGCATCGTTGCCTACTTCAATGAGAACGGCGGACGTGGAAGTCGCAAGGGATATGTCTGGGTCATTGCAGCTGTGCACCTTGGGCTTGTGTACTTCTTCTACAATACGTCATCGCGGAGACGCTTACTATTAAAGTGCGGCGACAATCTTACGGACATTCAGCATCTCGCAGAATATACTATCAGCATACGCATTATTGCGATACATTGCCAAGTCTTTTTCGCCGACGACCATACAGGGAAAATCCTTTTCGTCCGCCGGATTGATTACGGTGCGGACATCTTCTTCGGGTATAGGTAAGCAGGAGGCGACTTCATCTTCAACAAAACAATAAGCTCCGTTAGCGGATGTAGCCGTCCACAAAATAACGCCCTTGAGAGCGTTATCTATTTCTTTTCTTGTCTCTTTTTGTTAGCCTTATCCAGCCCGATTTGAACAAATGGCCAGATAATTGCCCAAAACACGCCGCTAAACAAATATGCCTTGATTGGATACGCTGTCCACGATAACAGCGAAACAAGGCCTTGGATACCAACGCCTACAAAAAATGAAACAACTACGAGTATGAGATAGTATTTGGTTTCCTCTTTCATGGTTCAAACTGCAATTATTCAGGGCTAATATAACAAATTTACAGCAAACTGTATCTATCTCCGAACTTTATTGCCAGCAGCTGTGAGATAATACCTCAGTTCGGGATAGGCATCGTCCATTTTTTGCGGACGTTGCGGTATGCCAGATAGACGAGTTTGGTCAAGGCAGTGTCGTTCGGGAAGCCCTTTAGGCCATCTATGCAGGCAATCATTATATTCTTGACGCCCCTGTTCTGCAGGTCTGTCAACACGTTCAACCAGAAGTTGGCACCCTCGCTCTTTGAGACATACATACCCAGCAGATCCTTGTGGCCTTCCTTGTCGATACCGAGCACATTGTAGATGGCTCTGGGCACTACACGGTTCTTCTCATCCATGACTTTGTAATGCACAGCATCAAGCCAAACGATAGGATAGACTTCATCCAGGCTACGGTTACGCCAAGCCTCAAGCTCAGGCAGTACCCTGTCGGTTATTGAACTGATAGTCTCGGCCGATACGGATGTTCCGACCGTCTCTTCAAGCCAGTTGCTTATGTCTCGTGTGCTTGTTCCAAGGGCGTACAGGCCAATAATACGGTCAGCCATACCCTCAGACAGCATAGTCTCTATCTTCTTGACAAACTGGGGCTCGAACGAGGCATCACGGTCTATCGGAGTTGTAACCGTAATATCGCCCACAGGTGTCTGGACCTGCTTCTGCAGGTACATATCCTTGTCCAGAAAGAACTCCCTGTTCTTCGGCAGCCACGCCGGAGCGGAGCGCGGATGGATCTTCTACTCTCTCGCATGTTCATGCAGGCTGCACAAGATAAACTTCTTCGAGTACCTCACATACATACTCAAAAGAGCGGATGTCTTGCAGAGGTCCGCCACACTGGAAGCGTACAGAGAGATACTTCCAGACCGATGGAAAAAGAACAAGCAGGGCCAGAGACCCTGCTTTTCTTATGCTGATCGGCATACGGCATCCTGGAGAAGCTTACTCTTGAACACCTCCATCTTCAGCATCCAACTATCATTCAAATAGACCTTGAAGTACAATACGGCACAAACAAATAGCCTCCATAACTTCAAGAGTTACAGAGGCTTTAAGTGGTATATAATCTATAAGATTATTTGTTCAGTGCCTGGGCCACATCCACAGCACAAGCAACAGTACATCCTACCATAGGGTTGTTACCTATTCCGAGGAAGCCCATCATCTCAACATGAGCCGGAACTGATGAAGAACCTGCGAACTGTGCATCACTGTGCATACGGCCCATGGTGTCGGTCAGGGCGTGGGTTGTTGATAGTAGATTAAAGTTTAATTTACAAATAATTGATTTTCAATCTAATATAAGTGTTAGAAAGAATTTCCGTCAATAAAATTGGTTGGTTTCTTAATTTGGTTTGATATAAGCCACAAACTCATTGTCTTAATTCCTCATTCTCCAGCCTACGCCATAACATCCCGATTTTTCTATTTATTACCCCACCCCTCACGAAATTACAGTGCCGATAACAGAATAATATATAATGAGATAGTTTTATTTTATACAAATCCAGTTGGTCTGCCTGCCTTTGTTATAGTATGCCCACCTGCTGAATCTAATTTTACCATACCAGCCATAGCCGTAATTCCCTGTATCAAGATTCACTGCCGTGTAGCATATCTTGGACAGTTCCTTTGCAAAATCAAATAAGGTCATAGGTGTGGCGGATTCTACTATCATCAATAAGCATTCATCCTTGCTTTCGTTGCATAGTGCCCTGCGGATTCGCTTTCTGCTATCATCGTGCATCCTTGCCCTGCCGTTCTTCACAAGTACTGTCTGCTGGAAACCGTTGTCAGAATGCCAGCTTCCAGATATGACAATCCCTTTTGCAGGATGAAGCGATATTCTCTCCTTGCGTGAGGGTGTTCCGTAAATCTTTCCGCCCATCCGATACTCTCCCTGTATCGTCCCGTCCTCATTCGTATAGGCTGCTGGTATCATCAACAGTGCATCCTTGTCATACTGGCTTGTAAATATCAAATCCTTGCCCTCCTTTATCGGAATTATTGCCAATGAATCATCATCAACCGATATGATACTGAACAAAAGAATCACCCCAGCTAATATTCCGAACATCCATGGAATCCACTTTATCAGTCGTTTCATTTTTACTTCTTTAACGCACTATAAAAGTATGACAACTTTTGATAAATCGTTCTTTTGAAAAATCTTGTCAGCATTATGCCAGAGGATTGCCATATTTATTTGCTTCTGCTTGTCCTTTCACAAATAGCATCCAGATAACATAAAATGGTATCAGCTGCCACCAGCCATTATGCCCCAAATCATGACATCTTTTAGCGTTTTGGGCGAGACCAATCCAGCCTAATACTATGTAGACAATAAAGTAAATCATTAACCCTGTCTGTCCAACATCATTCATTGATAAGTTAATGACAAATTCCATTATTATACTTATTGCTGTGCAAACAATATATGTTATCCAATATTCAGTACGATTGATTCTACCTTTAAAAGAGAAAATTTTGCGTATTCCTTTCGGTGTGTTTTCTATTATTTGAGGTCGACATACAAATTCCTTCTCTATCAGAATTGCAAATTCGTCAGCAGTATCACATTCCTTAACAAAACCATAATTGCCATGCCCGTCTAATGATATTGAGCCAAGTACCCAATCAATTTTTTCTGGTACCAATATATCATCCGACCTTTCCAGAGTATAATATGCTGCATTAGCCCTTTGATATCTATGCATAAGAATTGCTCCATACTTTGCTAAAGGACTTCTATAGGGTTCTGGGAATGTATATATGACTATTCCATGAGTGGCATCTATTCTTATCCATTTACAACTAAAATCATTGAAATCAAATTCAAAATCTGAACAATAGGTTGCCAACAGGCATTCCTTTATAAAATTCAAGTCCAATAATTCCTTTAAAGAAAGGTCTCCTGCTTTATAACTTTCTAACAACTGAGGAATAAATTTATATTCAAGTTCGTATAGCGACAAAATATGCTCTTGTATTCCTGTTGGCGCATTTCCTATTTCATTGTACTGTTCCATGTATGACAACTTTTAATAAATTCTCCTTTATATACCCTTTGAAAATTTTGTCAGAACCTATCTCAATTCAATTTACCGCGACATATACCATTCTTTCTGTGTCTGATATTTTTCTTCGACAATATGTCCTTTGTCAATCATAAAAGTGAGAAGAATGGTATTATCATATTCTTCATAATACTTGCGTTCATAACAAATCATCAACTCCCCAGAATACCAGTCTGCCAATACTGTCTTCTGATTAGGGAAAAAGTAATCCAATCCTACACCGAGAGGTTTACCAGACATTCTACTTTTAAAAACATGTATATTATCGGGGTTACATCTTTTGGGAATGAGGGCTTTTAATTCTACCAAGAAAAGCATATTATCTTTAATTTCCCATTTAGCCACATATCCACGAAATGTCCACATATCTCTCGGCAATTCTATCTTGTGCTGTTCCAAATAGGTTGAGAACAAAGGAATGTCATCGAAGATATTGTATTCTTTTCCTTTATATATTAGAGTATCTGGTATGTAGTGGGCTGTCATAATAAGGATATTTATCTATACCTGTTTTCTTGTAAGGTAAACTGTAATGACAACTTTTTGAAAATCTTCCGTTATATACCCTCTGAAAATTCTGTCATTTGGCATAAGTCAACGGCAGCATTTGTTTCTTTTGAAGTTTATATACAATATCATTAAGACAGATATGCTTCTGCATAAGAGCATTTGCCCTTGAATCCCTTAAAAGCCGTTCCAATGAATTTCCGAATTGGATGTAAAATTCTTTCAGACTGATTTCTCCTGTCTTGCACATTATTGCTGCTGTTTCCAAAGTGCAGATATAACTATCCAACTGAATCTCCGAAAGGTCTGCGACATCTCCGTATGATTCAAGTTTCCCTTGCAACTCCATTACCGTTTTCATCGTTCTTTGAGACAGATACCGCTCATATCCGAAACTCAACAGGAGAATCAATGAAGTTATCAAGTCAAGGGTAAAACTCCACATAATAAATTTGGAGGACCTTGTTACTGTCCAAACCAATCGCATATAGAGCATATATATAATCTCGACAGTCAGAGCAATTAAGAGTATTCCCAGCCCTACTTGAATAATTTGTACTATTCTCTTTTTCATGACAACTTTTGATAAATCGTTCTTTATATACCCCTTGAAAATCTTGTCACTCCGTTTCCCCTGAATCCTGCTGATTTTCAACACTTGTCCCGTATCCTGTATATAGTCTTCCTTTATAAACTTCTGTTATCCCTTGTGTCGTTTTTATTTCAAGTTCAAATCTATGAGGAGTGTTATACCAGCTGAATGCATAAGTGACTTCGCTTCCCTTGTACCGTTCATCTGTTATATTCCATATGAACTTGTATAATGTATATGCTATTCCGTCTATTTCTGTTTCAATTGCTGAATCTGTCGGGGTTATGTTGCCTGTCACTTTCGGAACATCCCCATAAATGGATAAAGTAATATCATCTGTATAGACACAATAATCCACATAGACATCTTTTATGAAGTACTCATTGGAACAGTCCACACTGTCTATAGTGGCTGTTTCGACTATGCATTTCATCCCCACTTCAACCTCTTTTTCTTGTGCTGATACTCCAATACTGGCAACAAGACTAAAAAGCAATATCAGATACTTTTTCAAAGTTGTGGAAATCATGGAATTAAAATGGGAGGTCATCATAGTCTTCCTCAACATGTGGATGACTATTATAACGTTCTTCATGACTAATCACATGACCTTTATCTATTGTAAATAGATGTAGTTCAACTTCTGGCGTCTCATGCTCATAAAGAATCAGTAAATATCCAGAGAACCAGTCTGCGAATATCATCTTATCATTTGAAGGGAAAAAGTAATCTAATCCAACATAGCCTTCCAATAAATGGATTGTTTTTCCAGCAGTTGGATTATTGTTTTCTTTTTTTCTAAACTGCTGAACATTTGCTCGAATATCTGTTAAGAATAGCATATTATTCTCTATCTTCCATTGAGCAATATATCCTCGCCATATTGCCGTACAGTTCGCAAACAATTCAATTTGGTGTTTTTCCAAATACGGCTTAAACAAATCTGCACAGGATGCAGCAGTCTTATATGCTGTATCATTATAAATCACAGTATCAGGAATTTGCATTGTCATATCGTTGCCTTTATTTATCTATACCTTTTTTCTCGTAATGTAAACTGGAATGACAAGTTTTTGAAAAGGTCATTTTATATACCATCTGAAATTTTTGTCAGTATGATTCTATGTGACTTTTTATCCTACTAAATTTCTCTTGATTAGTTATATTTTCTTCAATAATTGATTGTATTGTTTTTATGTTCACATATGCCAAATAATCTTCCCAATTCTGACATTTGAAAATGGGATGCTTTTCACAGAAATATGCAAAAGATTCTGGCATGAAGATATTTTGCTTATAAAGACATAAATTCTTGTCTGTGTTATAAAACCATTGCTCTTTCTTTGATATGCCATCTTTATCTGTCAATACAAGTTCCAGATAATAATCAATATCATACATGTATTGCGAGCATCGTGGTCCTCCTAATTTGACAATATTTTTAATTGTCCATTCTCCAATTATAATGTCTTCGTCAAATACATATACAGCAGCCTCATCATCATACTGGTAATGAAGCTGCTGCACATTATTATTGACAGAGATATTTACATATCCTCCTTTCATCATAAATCAAAATAATAATATTTGGCATTTATCATCACCTTATACATAAATCTTTTCTCCATAGGATTTTGAGTATATGCTGGCATACATTCCGATGCTTTTGGCTTGGACGGCAGCTTGTACCAGTAGCCTTGTGCTCCATTATTTTGATAGTATTCAGACACATAAATAGATACCATATTATATCTATTCTGTATCTCAACTTTGATTGGCAACTTATAGATATTGCCGTAAGAATCAGAGTAATAAGCATTAGTTCTCATTGTCTGAGTCTGAGCCTGTGTCTGTTGTCTTGTTTGACCTGGAATAAATGGGTCATATACAATCTGAGCCTTTGCAGATATCCCACAAATTGCTAACACTAAAATAATAAATAACTTTTTCATATTTTTGTAATTAATGTAATTATATTCCTATGCCATAACCATCAACCCATACATTATAAACATTCGGATTCTTTTTATATGGAGCAATTTTTATAGTCACGTTTCTTTTTATTTTTTTATAATTAAGCCACATGGGACATACTGGAAAAACACCAATGACATCTTTAACTTCAGAATCGTCTGGCATTTTCCACTCTATGTAACCAGAATATGTATACCATTGCTTGTTATTCCAATGTTGTCTTCTTGTTTTTGCATCTGGTACGGAATAATTTGTTATTACAACTTTAAAAGTTATTCTGATGGATGGTCATATATACTAT
>URDD01000036.1 GCA_900546395.1 uncultured Bacteroidales bacterium
GAAGCACGACTGAAACCCTTGTAACTCAATTCTATCACTATATCTTTCCGCATTTCTCTTTTTTGTAGTAACTTTGTCAGTGTATTATACACTCTCATGGAGTAAAAGGAAATTCGATGATTTCAGCAGGGAGTGGTTCCTGGACAGATACGACAGCAGACATAAGTTTACGGTGAATTTTTCATACAAGTTCAGTGAAAAAGTAGATGCTTACGCCGCCTGGAATTATTCTACCGGCATCAGGATGACGCTTCCTACTTATAGGACAGAATATGAAGGAGCGTACGGCTTCAATCAGGGCTATAACGGAAGTTATCTTCTTTATACTGAACCTAATAATGTAAAACTACCTGATTATCACAGGCTTGATGTAGGTATTAATTTCAGGAAAACAACAAAGAGAGGAAATGAGCGGATTTGGAACCTAAGTATCTACAACGTCTATAGCAGGCTTAATCCGATAATGGCGGAGGTCTCGGAAGAAGCTGACGGAAGAGGAGAGCGAATCTTTGTTGCAAGTGCATTAGGAGTAGTTCCTATCATACCATCATTCAGCTATATATTGAAATTTTAGATAACAATGAAAATGATATACAAAGTAATAAAATCAGTTGCGGCAGTTGCAATAGCAGCGGCATTGACTGCTTGTGAATACAAGTTTGAACTAATAGACCCGGAGGCGGAACCGAAACTCTTTATAATGTGTGTTGCAGGAGACAATGACAGCACAGTAGTCAATGTCGGAGTTGCACAGCCGGTAAGCCGGCCGATGAAGAAATATGATATGGAGCATCTGGCGTTGAGTCTGACTGTAAACGGGAAAAGCACAGACCTGGAAATGAAACGCACAGGAACCTGGATCAATTCTCCTTATTGGGTGTCAATACCTAAGTACAGTCCTGGTGACAAGGTGGAAATCAAGGCTGAGCTTCCTGAAGTGAAGCCAGTTTGTGCATCGTCGGAAATACCGCTTCAAATACCTGGAGGTAAGGCTGTTTTGGAAAAGGAAAACAAGAAATATGAAACATATCTTACTCTTTCGGATCTTCCTTCAGAATGCAGATATCTGGGAATGAAGATAATAAGGGAGATTAAGGTCCGTCTGGATGATAAGATATTTACAAATATAACCGAAATGTCTGTAGATTCTGATAATGAGGTTTTCAAAGAAATAGATACTCAGGGACCTAGGAGCAATTTTATTTTCTGGGACAGCAAAGAGGTTCAGTCCGATACCATCAAACTTAAACTCATACCAGATGGTGGTATTAACGCAGAATATTTGAGCATAAGGTATAGGCTGGTTCTTTATAACCTGTCAGACGAACTTTTCCGTTACTATCTTTCATTGGATGCTACGAATAACGGATGGGGAGCTGAAGCCGGCCTGCTTTACCGTTCTATGTATGCATATTCAAACATTGACGGTGGTTTCGGCATTCTCGGGGGAATGACGGTGGCCCGGACTGACTGGTTTGCTTCGGAGACAGTGACTGAGTTTTAGATGCTGTTGAAAATCTAAAATATCATTGCTGTCAGGGGATATCGCTATAAATTTTATATATTTGTATCAGTTATGCGGCTTCTATTATGGCTGCACGTCAGGGTACAAATCTGAAAAGGCAGATAGAATGTCTGCTTGACAAGACAGCGCAAGAGTATTATGACAGCTATGGAGTCTGACAGAAAGAAACTGGATGCCGTAAAATGGATAGTGACAAGAATAGACGGCAAAATCGCTTCTGTATCCACCGACTGGAAAGGATTCGGAAGGGTTGCGGCTGCAGTCTCGTCATGGCCGGCCGGGAAAATATCTGAAATAACTTGCGGGAAAATTTCAACTGAAGAGCTTTTTTCTCTGGCAAAGACAGCCTTACCTGAAGACTTTCTGCTTATCGGCACTCCTTTTCAGAAAAGAGTGTGGATGCAGCTTTATACCCTTATGCATCCTGCTCCAGAGTCATTCAGACTGTATTCATATTCTGATTTCGCTGAAATGTGCGATAATCTGCCTGGTGTAAGGGCGGTAGCACACGCAGTCGGCCAGAATCCTCTTCCTGTTATAATACCTTGTCATCTGATTGTTCCCAAAGAAACGACAGACAGGATAGCAATAATAGAAAAAGAAGCGGAAACCACCCTTTTCGGAAAGGAAGGTCTCCGCTTTGACAAATCTTTTGATTTCGGACATTTCAGCTGTCCAGGAGGAAAGCAGCTGAAAAGGGCTCTTATACTCCGTCAGTCTTTTTCTCCGGACCTGTGGAGATAGGCCGTTATTGCATTTTTATAGGCAATGCACTGGTCGATATACTGGTCTGATACCTGTCTGTACTGGGTCTGCGCCTGCAAAAGTTCCGAAAGAGGGGAGAGTCCGGCTTTATAGTGAGCCTCTGTCTGCCTGACACTGGAAGCTGAAGTCTCCACACTTTCCTTTGCCACAAGCAACTGTTCCCACGATGCAGTAAGATCAAGCCACAGCTGCCTGATTTGAAGAATTATCTGGGCATTGAGATACTCCTTGTCATTTTCCGCCTTCTGAATCTGCGTATCATATCTCTGCAGTTTGCGAGCAGTCTTGCCCCAGTCGGAAAGAGGTATCTGTACCATTGCATATACAGCTCCGTTGAATGACCCTTTGTTGAGAAGGTTTCCGTATCCGTAGGATGCTCCTACAGCTATCTGAGGCAGGGTTTCTCCGAGAACCATCTTCTTTTCCAGCTGTTTTGACCTTACTGAAAGATCTAAAAGCCTGCTCTCTTCCTGTGAGGCTGCGATTTCTTCTTCCGGCCTGTAGCACTCTTCCGGTGATTTCAGCTCATCCAGCCTGTCAGTAAGCGTTATATCATCTATATATGGGATTTCTCCGTCGCTGATTGTGCTGTACGGTGTATATGGCTGGCCGATTGAGTTGAAAAGGTTCATCTTGGCCAGTCTTATGCCATTTTTAACGCGTATTTTTCCGGAACGGACTTCATTCAGCTTAAGCTTTACCTGCAGAAGGTCATTTTCCGTAGCCAGGCCTGCCTTGCATGCCGAAGATACATCTTTATACAGAGTGTCAACAAGAGACTGCACCTGATTCAGGGTTTTCAACTTCTCCTCAAGGGAAATGACCTGCCAGTAATTCTTCTCTACATCTTCCGAAGTTTCCCTCTGTTTTATACCCCCCTGGAGTCTGGCAGCTTCAAGTCCCAATGCAGCCAGTCTGTTACCGTTCACGATACGTCCTCCGGCAAATATTGGCTGTGTGACAGACACTGTGGCCGTCACTCCTCTTTTAAGAGTAGTATAGACAGGGTCAATTCCTATCTGTCCAGCAATGGAGTTGATTATGCTCTGGAGGTTATTGCTGAAGTTATTGTTGCCGAGAATGTCCTTTACGCCTATTT
Organism: uncultured Bacteroidales bacterium; assembly: GCA_900546395.1. Classification (GTDB taxonomy): domain Bacteria; phylum Bacteroidota; class Bacteroidia; order Bacteroidales; family UBA932; genus Cryptobacteroides. Next base: position 3,390 of record URDD01000036.1, read on the forward strand.
CCAGCATAGGATCAAAGGCATAGAAACCAAGGGCATTGACAGAAACTCTCGGGAAATACTCACCGAGGGCTTCTCTCTTCTGTGCCAGAGCAGCCTCCTCGTCCAGTCTGGAATTAAGCACAGCGGCATTCTTCTGCTCAGCCATTTCCAGACATTCTTCTACTGACAGCCTTGTATCCGTCCCCGGCTGGCTGCGGCTGGGATTGCCTGTCTGGGCAACAGCCGGAAAGGACATTGCCGCAAGGCAAAAAATCACGAATTTATTCTTGAGTCTCATTTGCTGTAATCTCCTGTTTGGCGTTTTTGAACACTTGCCAGTAAGAAACCGGCATGATAAGTACAATCAATAGGATAGAAAGCAGGGTTCCGAAGCAGATGACCACTCCCATAGGCATCCACAGAGCATCTCCGCTGATAATCATAGGAAGCACTCCGAGGGCGGTCGTGCAAGATGTCAGGAAAATAGGACGCATTCTCCTTTTCCCTGCCTCTATTGATGCTTCTTTTACATTCCATCCTTTTACGAAACGCAGTTCCTCCGCGTACTCGAACATAAGGATTCCGTTGCGGACAATGATACCCATAAGACTGACCAGTCCAAGTACTGACGTAAGTCCCATGTCAAGACCGAAAATCCATAGACCGAAGAATGCTCCGAAAAAGCACAAAGTACTCAGTGTCATGGTCAGAACCGCGATAGACACCTTTTTGAAATGCACTACGAGAAATATGAACAGTATTGCCACGGCACACAGGAATGTCGCAGCGATCTCAGGTGCCACATCACTGTTCACGGCTGAAAGACCGCCATATTTTATCTGCACACCTTCCGGCAGGTGAGGCTCTATGTTTTCTTTGATGTAGTGCTTTATCTTTTTCATCGCATCAGGCTGGCTGCATCCGTATTTCATATCCGCTCCTATGGCTATGGTCTCTTCTCCTGCCGATCTTGCGTATGTTTCAGGCCCCCAGTCAGGCCGTATGTCCGCAATCTGCCTCAGAGGGACAGAAACACCGGGAACACGCGTAGCTATCATCTGGTTTCCTATGGTTTCATAGTCCATATCGTCTGAAATTCCTGTACTGTACAGATTGACAGGAATTCTGGTGTCGTCTTCCCAGACTGTGGCTACAGGTGTTCCGTTGAATATTCCGGACAGGGACATTGAAAGCAGGCTGCTGCTTACTCCGAGCCTTGAAGCTTCGTCAGGATCCAATTGCACATCGACAAAGGCAGAAGTGCCCTCGCAGTCACTGTGTATCCACTGAAGCTGGTCATCCAAAGTGTACAGATAATGCTTTATGCTGTCTGCAAAGGGCTGCAATGTTCTTGAATCAGCCCCTGTAAGCTTTACTTCCACCGGAGAAATAACTCCCTGGTAGTCCATCTGCTTGAATCGTATCAGGGCATTGGGAAAGAAATGCTGGTATTTTACCTCATAGTCTCTCAAAACAGCTTCTGTAGCTTTTATGGAAGTCGTGTTGACAATGAACTGGGCAAAATCCGGAGACGGGGTCTGAGGGGCGTAAGTAGCATGGAAGCGGGGAGAACTGTTGCCGATGAAGGCTGTTACCGACTTTATCCTTTCATCCTTCAGCAGAATATTCTGCAGAGAGTCGCTGACAACCTTGGTCTTGTCCAGTCCGGAGCCGCTTTCCAGATATATTTCCACCACGAAGCAGTCTCTCGCCGCTTTAGGCATCATCTGGATATTGACGCGGGTAAACATGAATACTCCGAGTCCAACGGCTGCAAATCCTGCAAGAATTGTCATCTTCGGATGGCGGAAACAGAAAGCTTCCATCTTTTCATAACCTTTCTGCATTCCGTTGAAGAAATATGACTGGCCTCTTGAAATGACACCTGTTCCGGTAGATTTTGCACTTGTGATGTACTTGACTTCAAGAGAAGGTACTACGAAGATAGCGTATGCCAGTGAAGTACACAGGGCAATGGCCATTACCCAAGGAAAGCTGGTCACGAAATCTCCCAGGTATCCTGAAATAAGTATCTTGGCCGGAAAAGTCATCAGGCTGATGGCAAAAGTAGCCGTGAACATAGGGAATACCAGTTCTTTGGCACTTGCGCAGGCTGCTTCTACTCTGGACATGCCTCTGCCGAGCTTGTCTATATATCCGTCAATGGTGATGATTGAGTCATCGACTATCATTCCCAGGACTACAATAAGGGCGGCAAGAGATACAGTATTGAGGTCAATTCCAGTTATGAACATGATTGCAAGAGCGACTGCTGTGCAGACAGGAACTCCTGAACTGGCGATAAGTGCAGACTTCATCGGGAAAAGCATCAGCATCACCAGAATGACTACCAGCATTGATATTACCAGATCTCTCAGAAAAGACAGCACAGAAGTACCGACGACCTTAGGCTGGTCTGTAATCCTGCTGAGCGTGACACTTTCCGGGAGGTCCTTTTCAAACTCCTTCAGCACTTCATCCACTTCCCGTCCGAATGCCACGATATTGTTGTCCGGACGCATTTCTACTGACAGGACAAGTGCCGTATGTCCGTTGTAATCAACAAGAGTGGAAGGTTCCTTTATCCTTCTTTCTATTTCTGCTACATCTTTCAGGCGTACAATATTGCCGGAAGGGTCTGAATAGATGATTTTTTCACCTATTTCCTGCTCGGTAGATACTGTCTTCAGTACTCTGACAGTGGATGATATGTAGTCTGTGGAGAATTCTCCGTTCAATGTAGGGGTTCCGGAAAGCTGGTAGTCAAGCATGAGCGAAGAAGGGCTGATTCCATACGCGGAGAGTCTTTCCAAATCTACTTTTATTGCAATTTCTTCTTCCTGTACACCTACCGTCCTTACGTTGGCCATATCCGGAATCCTTCTCAGTTTCCTGCTCAGGTCATCTGCGTATTGCTTCATTTCAGTATAGCCTTTGTCAGATGACTCTATGGCTATCAGAAGAGAGGATATCGCGCTGAAATCATCCAGTACGGCTACCGCAAGTACCCCTGGAGGCAATGTCTGTTTGGCTGCGTCCAGCTGTATCTTGACTTTTGACCAGACCTTGTCCTTTGTGGTGGCAGGTGTGTTCAAGTCGGTGTATATGAAGCATATACCGTCTTTGGAATATGAATTAGTGTTTTCCCTGCTGATTTCAGAGAATGAAAACAAAACATCTTCCAAAGGTTTTGTAAGCTGCTGTTCCACTTCTGCAGCGTCCGCCCCCGGATATACGCCGACTATGAGTCCGTTCTTAAGTTCGAAGGTAGGAAACTCGTCCTTGTTCATTTTGACAAGTCCGTATATTCCCAGCGAAATGAGCAGTGCCACAACGAAATACACTGCTTTTTTCCTGGCTATTGTTCCCCTAATGAGTCTTGCATCGTGCTTTTTCATCTACAACACCTTTACTTTCATTCCGCCGCTCACTTTCTGTGAGCCTTCTGTAATAATATTGTCTCCTTCAGACAGACCTTCGGTTACGATGACACCGGTTCCTGAAAATCCGCCTACTGTAATGTATTTTTTATATACGGTACTGTCTTTCACTGTCCATACATATCGTCCTGATGCATCTGTCTTGACGCAAGATGCTGGGATTACCGTGCCTTTTCCTGAGGCTCCGCTGCACTGGAGCTTGCATACCATTCCCGGCATGAGTCCCTTTGCCTGTGGTGAATGTGCAAGGGTGCAAGTATAGCTGTGGGAAAGAGGGGAGGCAGAAACTCCCTTGTTCTTGACTCTTGATGTGAATACGAGGTTTCCCAGTGCCGGTACTTCTACTGTAAGCTCGTCACCTTCATTTATTCCGTTGATTTCCTTTTCCGGCACGGAAAATTCTATTTCCACAGAAGAAATGTCTAGTATTCTGGCTATCGGCTCCATGGCTCCTGCTTCAATTCCCTGTTCAAGGAAAATTTCTCCTGCCACTCCGTCAAAAGGAGCCTTGACAATACAGTTTTCCAAGGCGTTGTCAGCAGCTTCTGCGGCAGCCCTGGCCTTACTGAGCTGGGTTTCTATTTCTATGAGCTTCACATCGGGAATCCCCCCTGTCGCATGGACTTGCGACACCCTTTTGTAGCCGTCTTCAGCCTGTTTAAGAGTGGCATGAGCCATTTCCCAGGTACTTGAGACCGACTGGGAATTTATAACGGCCATAGTATCTCCCTTCCTTACTTTATCACCTTTTTTCACAGGGAGACTGACGACTGTTCCCGGGTAACTGCATGAGAGGACTGCAGATTTTGACGGTACGGCAGTTCCGATATATGTGCGGATACCATCATTATCTGCCGGTCCGGCTTTCATTATACGTACCGGGACTGGTTTTCTTGCTTCTGTATGGTGACGGGATAAGCCGCCGCTGCAGCTGCATGCGATTGCTGTGCAAAGTAGTGAAGCGGTCAATGTTCGCAAACTTTTCTTCATCATTTCGTCTCCTTGTCAGTTTTCCTGGGCGATACAGTCTACATTACTTCCGGTAATTTCATAAACATCACCCCTGTAGGTGATTTTACCTTTGTATTCGAGGTTGAAAATCACCACATCAGTGAATTTTTCCCCTGTTCCGCTTATTGATATTTCTGCCTTTGCCGGAAAACTGCCGTTTTTGACATTTATGTTCCTGACAGGATAAGGCTCCTGGATTGTCAGAAGTTTTCCTTCGGCCTGTACATTTTCAAAATATACGGCATTTCCCCCCAGTATATTCATAGTAACCGCCATTTCATTTTTGGATTTTCCTTTTTTTACCAGATTCATCTGGCCTGATTCTGCAATCAGGTCAAATACCATCGGCTCAGTTCCTTCCGGGCTGCCCTGAGGTACTGCTGTGACAGTTCCGCTTGTCTTGAAAGTATAGTCTCCCTTGAATCGTGCCGCATTTTCTTTAGAGCATCCTGCCGCAAGCAGGATGACGGCTGCAATGACTGCTGTCTTCAATATTGTTTTCATATCTATCTTATATTTCGCATGTAGTTTGATTTCTTCACTTTTGGGTTTGTTTCCGGGTCCAATCAGGAGCTATGTCCTGAATATAAGGAGTTCTACCATAGAATCGTGTGCGAGGCGGAGTGCATCATAGTCCCCGTTGACAGAGAATTGTATTTCTAGGCCTTTGAGTGTTGTCAGAACAAGTTTTGCAAAAGCTTCGCTGCTGATGTTTTCCGGCAGATTGCAGAGACGGCGACCTTCATCACTTACATAGGCGAAATAGCTGTATTCCCATTTGTCGAGTTCTTTTCTCAGAGAATCTACAGTTTCGGAAACTTCATTGCGTCCGTAGAGGTATGTGCAGTTCATATAATTCCAATATACTTTGGCACCGTGCAGAAGCTTCATACGTTCTGTAAGGTAAACAGTCAGCTGCCTTTTAATGTCTCCGGCATATTCTTTCTTGATTTCGCAAAGTCTGTCAGTGACTTGCTTCATTTCTTTTTCAAGCACAGCCCTGAAAATAGCCAGCTTACTGTCAAAGTGGTAATATACGGATGCTTTGGCCTTGTGGGCGGCTTTTGCAATTTCGTCCATCGAGGTCTTCTCATAACCGTATTTTTCAAATAATATTTCAGCGGAATCGACAATTGATTCACGCACTTTGCCGATATCTTTCATAATTTTCAACCAAACTCGTTTTTTAGTACAAAATTTATGCCTTTTATCACAATGCCAAAGCAGTTTGTATCCAGGTGTCATTATTTATGACTATTACAGGGTCAGGGTGTTGGTAAATTCAAGAAAATTTAATTAATTTTATACGCTGTATTTCCATAAGGGGAGCAGGAGAAAGCGTTTGGCTGGATGACAGGCAGTCTGATATATCGGACTTGACTGAAAAAAACGGTTGAACGTCAGTTAGTAACATTAAAACAATAAAGAAATGGAAAGAACCGATGCCTTCACAAAAGAGACCAGGGCTATGCTTGAAGATGAGATCCTCAAGTTCCCGGTCGAGAAAATGCAGGATCCTGACGGTGGATTTTTCGGACAGATGAAAGAAGAAGGAACTCTGGATGAGAATGAACCGAGGGAGGTAGTTCTGAATGCAAGAATTCTTTGGACTTATGCTGCTGGCTACAGGGTTTTGAAAAAAAAGGAATACCTGATGACAGCTACAAGGACAAAGGATTTTTTTGTTGAGCATTTTCTTGACCACAAATACGGAGGAGTCTATTGGTCATTGAATCCTGACGGTTCCAGACTTGATACTGGAAAGCGTTTCAGAGCTATGGGAGCAGCAATATACGGTCTGAGCGAATATGTCCGGGCTACAGGTGACGAGAGTGTCATGACATATGCCGTCAACTTGTTTGAAACTACTGAAAAGGAGGGATTTGATCCGGCAACAGGTCTTTACAGGGATATGAAGTCAAGAGAGTGGGGTGATGCCGAGCCTCAGAAGAGCGAAGTATTCTGTACCCATCTCAATATTCTTGAAGGATACACAAATCTTTATAAAGTATGGAAAGAAGAGAGGCTGCGCTCACGCATAATCTACTTGCTGTCTGTATTTACAGATAAGTTGCAGGCTGATTCGTCTGCCGGACAGGAGCATTCCTGCAAGCATATCGTAGAGGCGTCGTGGCAGATGCTGAAGGCTGCTTTTGCCGTAAAGGATATTTATGTTATTGACAAGGTGAGACCTTTGGTTCAGCGGTTGCTTTCAAAGGCTTCAGAGGGAGACTGCGGTACACAGGCTTGCGAGAAGGCGGAAAAGATAGTTGCAGATCTGTGGGCATGGAAATATTTGAATGACACTGGAGCAGCCGGACGGGCGCTTGAATGCTGGGATTCTCTTAAAGAATTAGATGCTGACAAGAAATGTGGCAACTGTATGTTCCGTATGGCCAGAATGTGTGTGGAAGTATCGGAAATGTTCTGACATTGATAAGGGGTCCGCTTTTATTGAAGAAAGGCGGACTCCGTAAAATTAATATATTAAAACATGTTTGATAAGGAAGTATATGTAAGAAGACGCGCAGAGTTGCAGAGACGGCTTTGTGCTATGATGCCGGAGGGAAAAGCCGGAATAGCTGTGTTCGTAGGAAATGCTGATGCACCGCAAAACTACAGGGGAAATGACTATAAATTCAGACAGGAGAGTTCATTTCTGTATTATTGGGGTATAGATGAGCCTTTCTTTGCTTCAGTGCTTGACCTTGATTCGGGAGAGGAGATTCTATATGGAAATGATGTCGATATAGATGATATCATATGGATGGGCCCCCAGCCGTCAGTGGCATCAAAAGCAGCTTCTGTAGGAGTGCAGAAGTCGGCATCTTATTCTGCTTTTGACCAGGCTGTTTCCAAGGCTGTAGCGCAGGGACGGGCCGTTCATTTCCTGCCGCCATCAAGGTATTACAACACAATGAAACTATCTTCTCTGACAGGATGTCCTTCGGAAAATATCCGTAAGGCTGCTCCTGTATGTGAATCTCTCGGCAAGTCTCCAGAATATGCTTCACTTGAAATGGTCAAGGCTGTCATTTCCATGCGTCTTGTAAAGGAAGAGTGCGAGATAGAAGAAATAGATAAAGCTTGTGAAATAGGATATCTTATGCATACAGAGGCCCGCAGGAACTGCAAGCCAGGCGTATGTGAACAGGATATAGTAGGAAAGATGGAAGGTGTGACAATCTCACGGGGTTGGGGAGTCTCCTTTGCTACGATTCTTTCACAGCACGGAGAGACGCTGCATAATCACAATCACAGTGGAATCATAACGCCGGGAAAACTTCTTCTCGTGGATGCAGGGGCTGAGAGCAATACTCATTATGCATCTGACTTTACCAGGACACTGCCTTGTGGCGGCAAGTTCACTTCAAAGCAGAGAGATGTATATGACATCGTCGTTGCCTGCAATGATCTGGCTTACGAACTGTCAAAACCAGGAACGGCATACCGCGATGTGCATCTTGCAGTAGCATCCAGGATGCTATCCGGACTCAGGGACCTTGATTTGGTCCGCGGCGATGTTGACGATATGGTCAGTGAGGGGATAGCAGGCCTGTTCATGCCTCACGGACTCGGTCACAATATGGGAATAGATGTCCATGATATGGAAGATTTGGGTGAAAATCTGGTAGGCTATGATCCTGATCAGACCAGAGCATCACAGCTGGGACTCGGTTCTCTCAGAATGGCCCGTAAGCTCGTTCCGGGCAATGTGATTACAGATGAACCCGGTATCTACTTTGTGCCTGCACTTATTTCCAAATGGAAAGAAGAAGGAACAGACAAAGGTTTTGTCAATTATGCAAAACTTGGTGAATACCTTGACTTCGGTGGAATACGTCTTGAAGACGACCTTCTCATTACTGCTGACGGGTGCAGAAGGCTCGGACCTCACAGACTTCCGATCTATGCTGATGAAGTTGAATCGGCAATGGCGTCAGAATAATGGAAATAGTAATAGGTATTTTGGCAGTGCTTGCCGGTGTCATAGGTATCATCGGCAGCGTTCTTCCAGCACTTCCCGGCCCTCCGTTGACTTGGGTCGGGATGTTGCTTCTCTATTTTTGGGGTGGAACAAACGGGGCAGGAGAGCATATGTCTCTTGCACTTTTGCTCATAATGTTGGGGGCGACAGTGGTCATAAGCATTCTTGACTATGTAGTTCCTCTTTATTTTACGAAACTTACTGGCGGGACAAAATATGCGGGAAGAGGAGCTATGGCCGGTCTTGTTTTCGGACTATTCGTTGTTCCTCCAGTAGGTATGATTTTAGGTTCATTTTTAGGAGCTTTCCTTGCAGAACTGTATTATGCACGCAAGAGTACGGGAGATGCCCTGAAATCGGCTTTCGGTTCATTTCTCGGCTTCCTGGCCGGAACCGGTCTTAAGTTGGTGCTTTGCGGAGTTATGATGTATTACATTATAGTATATCTTTAAAAGATACCACCCCCGCGATTCACATCGCAGGGGTGGCGCAATTCTAACCTAAAACTTAACCTATGAAAAAACTATTCGTTTAAAATATATAGCAACTCCTGTGCCAAAAGTGTTTTAAATATTAAAAACACGACATTAAATGAGAAAATCAGTGATTTTTCTGAAATTTTCTACTTCAATCGCTCTTTCTGACATTGGCATTTCCATAATTTCGTGCTCCCAAACCATATCATGAGGTACATATATGGCGGTTCCCCCAATGGCTACAACAGGGGCAATATCTGATTTTACAGAGTTGCCTACCATAAGCAGGTTTTCCGGAGATACGGAATATTCGGCTGCCAGATTTGCATAATGCGCTTCATCTTTATTTTCCAGTACTTCTATATTCAGAAAGTATTTTGCCAGACCGGATTTGTAAAATTTGGCCTTTTGCTCCATCTGTTCACCTTTTGTAGCAACGATAAGACTATATTTTCTGCTCAGGGCATCCAGAGTTTCCTGTACTCCGTCAATTATGACCAGATCATGGTTAAGTATGTTTGCCGTAATGGACTTCAGATTCAGGTAGATTTCCTGTGGTATACTTCCGCAGATTTCTGCAGCTGTATCCAAAAAACCTATGAGACAGGTCTTGGAGCCGTAACCGTAGACTGGAATGTTTTCTTCCTGCCATCTGTCAAACGTTTCCATAACCATGTTTTCCTGTGCGTATGAAGAAAGAAGCAAAGCGAACCTGCGCTTTGCTTCCCTGAAGTATATTTCATTTTCCCACAGAGTGTCATCTGCGTCAATGAATATGTGGCTTAAATGCTTTGGAATCATTATTCTGCCTTTGTTGTATCTGCTTCAGAAGCAGGCGCCGGCTGCTGGGCAAGTTCTGGACGGATAGAAATGATATGTATGTCTTTTACGGGACGGTCTCTTCCGTCAGTCTGTACTGCAGCTATGCTGTCGATTACGTCAAATCCGGAAACAGTTTCGCCGAAAACAGTATATTGTCCGTCAAGTTGTGCGCAAGTCATAGGGTCCTGTACAATGTAGAACTGAGAACCGGAAGATTCTCTCATAGGGTTTGCGGCATCACCTCTACGGGCTGCAGCCAAGGCGCCTTTTATATGTTTGTGCTCGGGAACGAATTCTGCAGGGATTGTATAGCCGGGGCCGCCAGTGCCGTATTGTCCTGATTTTGCCGGATCCTTGGTGAGAGGGTCACCTGTCTGGATCATGAAACCGTTGATTACACGATGGAACAGAAGACCGTCGAAAAATCCCTCTGAAGCGAGTTTTACGAAATTGTCTCTGTGTTTAGGGGTATCCTTGTAAAGCTTTACCTTGATTTCTCCCAGGTCAGTAGTTATGACCATTACCGGCTCTTCTGAAAGTTTTGCTGTGTCAAATGTCATTGTTTTCTCCTTTTCTTTTTCTTGTTCCTGTTTTGGCCCTGAGCAAGTACATGCTGCCGTCATTGCGGCTGCTCCTAAGAAGCACATAAGCCTGATTGTGAATTTTTTCATTTTTCTTATGTTTTAAAGGACCATCAAAAATACCTCATAAAATTTATAATGGCAAAATAAAAATAGCTTCCGGGCAAATTTATTAAATTTGCGGCTATTATGGGAAATCCGATAAAACAGCTGGCGGGAGAGACCGCTATATATGGCTTGAGTACCATACTCGCCCGAATCATAAATTTCTTTTTTGTTCCGATTTATACCCGTCTTCTTACTACGGAGAGCTATGGTGTTGTTACGGAATTCATGGCATATATAGCAGTGCTTCAGGTTCTGCTGGTATTTGGAATGGAAACCGGATGTTTCCGTTTTGCCAATAAAGAAGGAGTCAATCCAAATTCGGTATATTCCAATGCATTGGCATCTGTTTTTGGCGTTAATGCTCTTTTTCTGGCTGCGATGTTCCTGTTTGCCGGCCCTCTTGCCTCTGCGATGGGGTATGCAGGGTATGAGAGTTGCTTCATATATATGGGCGGCATACTTTTTTTCGACAGCATTACAGCTATACTTTTTGCCAGATTGAGACAGGAGCACAAGGCCTTGAAGTTTGCACTGATAAAGACAGCCAAGATACTCACGGAGACAGGTGCGAACCTGATGCTTTTCTTCTGGTTCCCGTCATATTGTCTCAAGGTTGCAGAAAGAGTTGGGAAGACTGTATCGGAGCTGACGTCTTCTGATGTATGGATGCTGAATTTTGTATCAGCCACGCCGGATTTCAGTTATGTAATTTTCGCCATACTGCTCAGCTGTATTCTCTGTGCACTTCTTTTCCTGCCTGATTTTCTGAAGTTTACCTATACTTTTGACAGAAAACTGCTGCGCCAGATGCTTGCATATTCCCTTCCTCTTATGGTGGCTGCGCTTCCAGGTATAGTAAACGATTTTCTTGACAGGATACTTTTTCGCTATTTCGATACAGGAGCAGAGAACTGGAGGTCGAGTCTGGGCGTTTTCCAGGCTGCAACCAAGCTGGCTGTAATTATGTCTCTTTTCGTTCAGATGTTCCGTTTTGCTGCTGAGCCGTTTTTCTTCCAGAGGGCAGGAAAAAAGGATAACAGAGAGTTGTATGCGCAGGTAATGGAGTATTTTGTCGCTTTTTGCGGTTTGATTTTCCTTGGAGTTATTTTATATATAGATGTGATTTCTCTATTCCTGGGAAGAGATTTCAGGGCAGGAATAGGAGTAGTTCCCGTGATGATGCTTTCTTATATGTTGCTGGGAATGCTCTTTAATGTATCCATGTGGTATAAGTTGTCCGGAAAAACAGGTTTTGCTGTCTATATCACACTTGCCGGACTTGTTGTTACCGCAGCTGTCAATATATTGTTTATGCCTCGTTTTTCTTATTGGGCTTCAGCTTTCGGCCATCTTGCAAGTTATGTCGTAATGCTTGTTGTCAGTGTATTGCTTGGCAATAAATATTATCCGATTCCGTATAAATGGGGAAGAATTCTTTTCTTTTTCTTACTGACAGGAGCGGTATATGCCGTAGCATATTTTATGGACAGAAGCTTTTTCTCTGTGACTGAGGGAGCCGGCAGATTTCAAGGAGGCCAGATGGCAGTAAAGCTGATACTCAGCACAGTACTGATGATTTTCTATGCTGCAGTGTCTTTCCTGTTTTTGAGACGGAGGAAATAAAGCAAGAAGCGTTTCCTGACGGTATGTTATTCCGGCAGAGAGGATGAGTTGCGTATGTTTTCTACGGACTTTACCAGCTCCTGCCATACTGCGTCAAGTTCGGACAGCTGTTCCCTTCCTTTTTCTGTGAGCATGTAATATTTCCTTGGAGGTCCTTGCGGGGACTCCTCCCATCTGTAACTGAGCAGTCCGAGATTCTTCAGTCTTATAAGAAGCGGATACAGGGTTCCTTCGACTACTATGATATTCGCATTCTTTAGTTTCTGTATTATTGAAGACGCATATCCGTCAGAAGACTGGAGCACAAGCAGGATGCTGTATTCAAGGACGCCCCGTCGCATTTGTGTGCGGCTGTTTTCCGTTATGCTGCTATGGTTTTCCATACCTTTTTCTTATTTTCTCTGGTTTGAAAACATACGTATATTCTCAGCTGTTGGTGGGATTCCTCTCAGTTCGCATTTCTGGTATGCAGTCCGTGCTGCAGGTGCTATGAGCCACAGAACAACATAAACCCAGAATCCTACACTTCCGCAGAACAGTGCTACTGTAAATATTACTCTTACTAATATAATGTCGATATTAAGGTATAAGGACAGTCCGGAGCATATTCCGCCTATCATATTGCTTTCCATATCGCGGTAAAACCTTTTTGATATGTTGCAGTTCTGTTGTACCGGCTCTGAACTGGCTCCTGTTGCGCTATCTGACTGCCAGTCAGGCATTCCGAGCTGGTCTATTATTTCACGGACAATTTCTGCGTTTACGACCTCTCTGCCTTTCAGTTTCTCTTCGAAAAGATCTGCTATTCTCATTTCAAGCTCATCCATTACTTCAGCCTTGCCGGCCGGACTGACCCCTGCTTTATAGCTTTCAAGATATGATGAGAGTGAAGTATACGCATCTTCATCAATAGTGAATTTTCTTTCACCTATGGCTATGTTGATTGTCCTTTTCATATTGTATCTATTTATGTCCAGTATAAATGATATATCCATCTGCAAATATATGTAAATATATAATACCTTGTATCACAATATATATTTATTTGATAAGTACCTTGGCAGTAGGACCGGTGGCATTCAGAATTCAGTCAGGACTATCTTATTTTTGCATACATGAATGTCAAGTATATTAGAGATGTTGAATATGCAGAGGAGATTGTGTAAGTTTGTAATCTTGAACTACAACTGTAAATTAATATGGATAATGTATTTGCTCAAAGAGTTCGGGCTTTAAGGAGTCTGATGGCAGAAAACGGCTGGGATGCAGTCGTTATTCCAGCATCTGATCCGCATGGAAGCGAATATCCGGCGCCGCGTTGGAAACAGGTGGAGTGGGTATCCGGTTTTACCGGTGAGGCTGGAGATTTGGTCGTAACTATGACTCATGCAGGCCTGTGGACTGATTCCAGGTATTTTATTCAGGCTGTCAATCAGCTTGCTGGAAGCGGAATAGAGCTTCATAAGACCAGGGTACCTGAGGCTGTAGGTATTCCTGAATGGCTGGTGTCTGAAGGGCTGGAAAATATAGTTGTTGACGGTTTGTGTTGCAGTCTTGACTTTATCGCCAGCATAAGAGAAGTCTGGAAGGCGGCAGGGAAGGAGCCGTGCGCATTGAACATTCTAGATATTCCGGATCTGCTCGACAGAATATGGGAGGACAGGCCTGCGGTTCCATCAACACCTGTCACAACTCTTGATGAACAGGACGTCGGTGAGTCAAGAATGCATAAGATAGTATGGCTCAGGAAGTTTCTTATGAGTAAGGGCTGTGATTCAATTCTTATTTCGTCTCTTGATGAGATAGCGTGGCTGCTCAATGTGAGGGGAAGTGATATAGAGTATAATCCTCTGATAGTTTCTTACCTGTTCGTAAGTATGGATGATATTTGCTGGTATGTAAAAAAGGGAGGGCAGGAAACTGATGTAGAGACAGAGGACAGCTTTGCAGAACTTGTGGCAGATGGTGTCACATTGGCTGATTATGAGGGGCTTGCTCTTAGCATTGCAGGGATGGACGACGGTTCTTCTGTCTTTGTTGACGGTACTGCGCTTAATTATAATATCTACAAACATTTGATATCGGCTCTCGGTCCTTCTGGAGTTATTTGCGGGGATTCTCCTGTTCAGCTCAGAAAGGCTGTAAAGAATCCTGTTGAGATAGAGAATATCCGTGAAGCTTTTATCGAAGATGGCGTTGCTGTGGAAAAGTTCTTGTACTGGCTTGAAACCCTTCTGGGAGAAGGTCGTATGGTGACGGAATGGGAGGCGTCCAGAAAACTTACTTCTTTAAGATCTGAAATCCCGGGTTACAGGGGAAATAGTTTTGAAAATATTTCTGCTTACGGAGCCAATGCAGCATTACCTCATTACAGTACTCCGGTAACTGGATCTGCTTTTATCAGGCCGGAGGGCCTTTATCTTACAGATTCAGGAGGACAATACCTTTTCGGAACCACTGATATCACAAGGACAATACCTGTAGGAGAATGTTCTTCTCTGGAGAAAGAAGACTACACTTTAGTACTTAAAGGTATGATACAGCTGTCGATGGCTGTTTTCCCGCGAGGTACGGCAGGGTGTCATCTTGATGTGCTCGCAAGGAACAGTCTGTGGCGCAGCAAAAGGAATTTCGGTCACGGGACAGGCCATGGATTGGGATTTTATCTTTGCGTGCATGAAGGTCCGCAAAGTATCAGGCAGAACCTGAATGCACAGCCGCTTCTTCCAGGTATGGTGACTTCCAATGAGCCAGGCATCTATAGAGAAGGCAGGTTCGGGATAAGGCATGAAAACATAGTCCTTTGCAAGGAGGCTGGTGTCAATGACTTCGGTGACTGGCTGTGTTTTGAGACACTGACATGCTGCCATATAGATACTTCAGTTATTGTAAAAGAACTTATGACATCTGATGAAATAGACTGGCTGAATGCGTATAATGCTTCAGTATATGAAAAACTTTCGGGAAAGCTCCCGGCAGATGTGGCTTTGTGGCTAAAAGAAAAGACAGACGCTGTATAAGACGCTGTATAAAAATTTATGCATCTTCCAATAATCACCGGCAAGCCCCTTTGATTGCGGTACAAAATGAGAATACAAAAACAACTACCCCTGCTACATATATTTGCAACAGGGGTAGTTGTTTCAAACAAAAGGTCACTTACGCCATAAGGCATGCATTTACAGCTACTGCTGCGAAGCCTGCGAATATGATTGTAGCGAAAATATAAGCGATAACTTTAAGTCTCTTGAGCCAGATCATATTGTTCCATCCGAGAGTCTGGAGTGCGCTCCAGAAGCCGTGAGTAAGGTGGAACCAGAGAGCTCCGAACCATACAAGGTAAATCACTACATTGTACCAGTGTCCGAAAGTTGTTGTAAGGAGAAGGTACGGATCCTCTGCATGTGCACCCATAAGTTCTTTGAGCTGCATGTCTGCCCAGAAATGGGTAAGGTGGAAAGCAAGGATGCCGAGAACGATTATACCGAGTACAATCATGTTCTGCGATGCCCAAGAATCAGCTTTTGCCTTGCTTGCTACAGCATAGCGGTTGTATCCTCCGCGAGCTTTAAGGTTGCTGCAAGTAAGTATGAAAGCGTAGATGATGTGGATAATGAAACCAAATGCAAGAACAGGAACCATTACAGTCACAATAGGGAGTGACATAAATTCGCATCCCAATGCAAAAAGTCCATCCGGGTCACCGAATGTGCCGTTAACTGAATCAATCACAGAGAAGAGATTGATGCTCATGTGCAAAAGGAGGAAAATAATAAGGAATAGTCCGCTGACGCTCATTATGAGCTTCTTGCCGATTGAAGATGTGAAAATGTTAGCCATATCTTTTTATCTGTAATTTGTTATCAAATCGCTAATCAACGTGCAAATATATACTCTTTCTTGCAAGTTTCATAATAATTCGATACTTTTGTTTCTATAAAAAATCGGCTTTTGAATTTTCTGCAGAGTCTGTCAGTGCATTTGTTCCGCAGAAATGTCAGCGATAGCCAACAGAAATCATTTAACAATGGGACAATATAAACGAGTTTTGCTGAAGCTCAGCGGAGAAAGTCTCGGCGGGCCGGCTGGAAAGGGAATTAGCGAGGAGTATTTGGCTGCATATGCGCAGGAAATTGCTGAAGCTGTCAAAAGTGGACTTCAGATAGCAATAGTCATAGGCGGTGGAAATATATTCAGAGGACTTTCCGGAGTCGGAAAGGGTTTTGACAGAGTTGGCGGAGACAAAATGGGAATGCTTGCGACTGTCATTAACTCTCTCGGACTTTCAATGGCCATAAAATCAGCGGGAGTCAATGCTGAGGTGTTTACTGCCACGCCTATGCAGCCTGTTGCCAGATACTATATGAGAGATGACGCCGTAGCGGTAATGGAAAAAGGAGGAGTGGCCCTTATAGCCGGAGGTACAGGAAATCCGTTCTTCACTACGGATTCAGGTGCAGCTTTGCGTGCTCTTGAAATAGAGGCTGATGCTCTTCTTAAAGGGACAAGAGTTGACGGAGTATATACAGCTGATCCGGAAAAGGATCCTTCGGCAGTGAAATATGAAGAACTTACCTTTGACAAAGCTCTGGAAGACCATCTTAAAGTTATGGACCAGACTGCTTTTGCTTTGTGCAGAGAGGGTAATATGCCGATAATCGTGTTTGATATGAACTGTAAGGGAAATCTTCTAAGGCTTCTCAACGGAGAGAAAGTAGGTACCCTCGTCCATGTTTAGGGATGTAGTTCCGAAACACTATTCTTCTTGAAACATTTAAACTGACATAAGATGATTGAAAAAGCAAAAGAAATCCTTGATGGTGCAAAGATAAAGATGTCCGATGCCGTCAAGTTCCTTGAAGAGGATCTCAAGACTTACCGTGCCGGTAAGGCAAATCCTTTGGTATTCAATAATATAATGGTGGATTATTATGGTAGCGAGACTCCGGTGCCACAGGTAGCATCAGTAACGACTCCGGATGCTAAAACCATAGCAATACAGCCTTGGGAGAAAAAGATGATCCCGGTTATTGAGAAGGCGATTATGGATGCAAACATCGGTCTCACACCGCAGAATAACGGTGAAACTATCAGATGTGTTGTCCCTCCTCTTACAGAAGATAGGAGAAAAGAGTTGATAAAGAAAGTCAAGACAGCCGGGGAGAATTCAAAGATTGTAATCAGAAATGCACGCAGAGACGCAATCGAGGCTTTGAAAAAAGCACAGAAAGACGGACTTCCGGAGGATGTACAGAAAGACTATGAGCAGAATGTGCAGAAGGAGACGGATGCTTTCGTAAAGAAGGTGGATGACCTTTGTGCAGCAAAAGAGAAAGAAGTTCTTACAGTCTGATGTTCAGATGCCTGTTAAGGAACCGGATATGCAGACAGGATTGTGTGATTTGCGGAACCTTAATATTTAATATAGTGGGCTGTCCGGTAATCGGGCGGCCCAATTTTGATAAAATCGCAGTGTATGGAAAGAATCATAGACACTATTCCTGTTTCACAGTGGGGGATGTTTCCTGAAGCCAGACCTCTTGTTATAGCCGGTCCTTGCAGCGCTGAGTCTGAAAGCCAGGTTTTTGAGACAGCTGTAAAAATCAAGGCTGCCGGGATAGGGGTTTTCAGAGTCGGAATATGGAAACCGCGTACCCATCCGGATACATTTGAAGGAGTGGGGGCCAATGGCTTGGATTGGCTGGTAAAAGTAAAGAGCGAGTTGGGGATGAAAATCTGTACGGAGGTTGCAAATGCAAAACATTTGGCCGAGTGCATGGAGCGCGGAATGGACATGGTTTGGATAGGGGCCAGAACTACGGCCAATCCTTTTTTAGTTCAGGAAATTGCAGACGCTCTCCGTGGGACTGATATTCCTGTTCTTGTGAAAAACCCTGTAAATCCTGATATTGACTTGTGGATTGGTGCTCTTGAAAGACTCTTCAGGTCAGGTGTAAAGAAACTTGGAGTTGTGCACAGAGGTTTTTCTACAGTAGAGAAAATACCGTACAGAAATTCCCCGGAATGGCAGATTGCGATAGAATTTCGCAGCAAGTATCCGCAACTTCCGTTCTTTTGCGATCCGAGCCATATTGGCGGTGACAGAAAGTATATTGAAGAGATTTCCCAAAGATCTTTGGATTTGGGGCTTGACGGACTGATGATAGAGTCTCACTGCAATCCCTCTTGTGCCATGAGTGATTCACGGCAGCAGCTCACTCCTGAAGATTTATGTGCAATGCTGGGACGGCTTGTTGTAAGGAACGTGGATTCCGACAGCCCTGAATATAGGGAAAACATCTATCAGCTTAGGGCGAAAATAGATGTAGTAGATGAGAATATCCTGTATATGCTGGGCTCCAGAATGAAAATCAGCCGTCAGATAGGGGAGTATAAGAAAAAGAACAATATAGCCATTCTTCAGACAGCAAGGTGGGATTCGCTTCTTGATAAAGTGATTTCAAAGGGAGCAGAATATGGTTTGTCAGAAAAGTTTGTGACTACTCTGTTCAATGCTATTCATGAGGCTTCTGTGCAGGAGCAAAATGCAGTCCTTAACGGATATCGTCAAGAAGAGAAATGAAGTTGTCGTTTTCGTCTTCTGTAAGGAATTGTACTGCTATAGGTATCCGGAATATCTTTTTGCGTAGAGAACCTGATATTTTTTTGCACTCTCGAAGCCTCTGGCTGTCTTTTTCTGTCGTGATAAAAACAGCTGTAGGATGTTCTGCCGCCACTTTTTCCAACATTTTTATATCTGAAGTTGAAAAACTGTGATGGTCGGGAAACGAAATCCTTTTTATTATTTTATATGTGTCGCTGAGAAATCTTGCAAAGGGGGTGTCGTCTGCAATTCCTGTTACCATTACTGCTGATTTTGAATAGATATACCTTGTGTCCCCCTCTGGAAATACCGCCTCCGGAGAGCAGTAGCATATTCTGGAAAAGAACACTCTCAGTTGTCTTCCTGTTTCTGTCAGAGCAGTGCTTTGGCTCTGGTCGTACTGTCCCATTTTCAACTTTTTCAGAAAACTCTGTTTGTCAGGATTTTCAAGGTATGCTGGAGATTTTGTTACGATGAGTACATCTGCATTGTGTATTCTCTGAGGCAAGTCACGGAGTTTTCCTGCAGGAAGCAGATGGTCATCGAACACTGGACGTCTGTAATCTACCAATACTATTGAAAGCGAAGGTTTTAGTCTTCTGTATTGGAATGCATCATCCAATATGATAAGATCTGCGGCAGGAAAGTCGGTATCTCTGCATTTCTTTGCTTTTTTAGATTTTTTTAGTGTCTCAGGACTTGCCAGAAAACCGCATCCTCTGATTCTGTCTTTGTCAACGGCTACAGTTATTTCCGGAAACTTCCTTTTGATTTGTACCGGCTCATCTCCGAAGTCTGATGCCGTGCCGTCAGAAACGACTTGCTGGAACCATCTTGTTTTTCTTTTGTATCCCCTTGACAGTACTGCAATCGAACTGTCCTTCCACTTTGTTTTGGAGGAAAGTATTCTCAAAAGCATTTCCGTATGCGGCGTCTTGCC
Source organism: uncultured Bacteroidales bacterium (assembly GCA_900546395.1). Taxonomy (GTDB): domain Bacteria; phylum Bacteroidota; class Bacteroidia; order Bacteroidales; family UBA932; genus Cryptobacteroides. The sequence goes on from URDD01000036.1 coordinate 22,962, forward strand.
GGTGCCTCCTACGGTCACATTGCCTACAGAGATTGTAGGTACTGGACTGTAATGAGATTTTCTCATACCTGAGTCAAACATCATATGTCTGAACTTAAGGACGAGGGTGTAAGGTGCAAGAAAAAGGTTGTCTATGATGTTCATATTCTGTTCCAATGACTTTCTGTGGCAAATATAGTGATTTACTCGTAAACGGATGCAGCAGCAGGAGGTTCTGACTCTCCCCATCTGTCTGCGATATAGTCCAAAGTAGAGTAAAGTTCCTGAATGTCTGTCAATGTGACGAGTCTGAGTCTTGTTTCCTTGAAATCAGGAAGGCCTTTGAAATAGCATGACAAGTGGCGTCTCATCTCCAGAATACCGACACGTTCACCTTTGATTTCCACTGACTTTGCAAGGTGTCTTTTTGCAAGAACGACCCGGTCTGCAACACTCATTTGCGGTAGGATTTCCCCTGTTTCAAGATAGTATCTTATTTCCTTGAAAATCCAGGGATGTCCGTATGTGGCGCGGCCTATCATAATACCATCGACTCCGTATCTGTCAAATGCCTCTTTGGCTTTTTCCGGTGAATTTATATCTCCGTTTCCTATGATAGGAATGTGCATTCTCGGGTTTTCCTTTATTTTTCCGATAAGAGTCCAGTCTGCCTCACCTGTATACATCTGGCATCTGGTACGTCCGTGTACGGTAAGTGCCTTTATACCGGTATCTTGCAGTCTTTCAGCGAGTTCTACTATTATTTTTGATTCGCTGTCCCATCCAAGTCTGGTCTTTACTGTGACAGGAAGACTGACGGCATCCACTACCATTTTAGTGATTTCCACCATTTTATCAGGCTCCCGCATCATTCCTGAACCTGCTCCTCTCCTGGCTATCTTATTTACCGGGCAACCGAAATTTATATCTATCAAGTCTGCTCCGTGGCCTCCTGCAATTTCTGATGCCCTTTCTGCCATTTTGGCTGCATCTACCATTGCTTCGGGGATATTTCCGTAAATCTGGATTCCTATTGGGGCTTCATAATCGTACGTTACCAATTTGGCTATAGATTTTCCCGCATCCCGTATCAGACCGTCTGAAGATATGAATTCCGTGTACATCATATCAGCTCCGAACTCTTTGCAAATGAATCTGAATGACGCATCTGTAACATCTTCCATCGGTGCTAAAAACAATGGTCTGTCTCCGAGATTTATATTTCCTATATTCATCAGCCTGTGAATTTCTTTAGTGAGATTATGAATTCGTGAAAGTCTGCAAAATTAGGAACAGTTTTATATTCCGCAAAATACATCATGAAATTCAAACAGCTTTTTATGTGGTCATGATGTGTCGGCAATACTTGGCAAGTCATTCCGCATTATAGTTCATTATGGCGAAGCGGATATGCTGGCGTGAAAATTGCAGGCATTGGAAAAGTTTGTCTGTAAATACTATTGCAGATGACAAAGTGGAAGAATGTGCAGTTAGGAACGTTTTCGCAAGTACTGCACAAATCTTCTGAGAGCAATATTTGAATCACTTGCGAAACTTTAGTTAAGATATCGTTTCAATGAAAATTACTACAGTGGGGGTTCTTACTTCCGGAGGTGATGCGCCTGGTATGAATGCTGCAATCCGTGCGGTAACAAGAGCCGCAATCTACAACGGCTGGAGGGTAATGGGCATTTATAGAGGTTATGAGGGCCTTATAAACAATGAAATAGAAGAACTTACAAGCCAGAGTGTGAGCAGTACGATACAGAGAGGAGGTACTATACTGAAAACAGCCAGGTCAGAAGAGTTTCTTACGCCGGAGGGACGGAAAATCGCTTATGAGAACATGAAGTCTCATGGCATAGATGCGCTTATAGTTATAGGAGGAAACGGCTCTTTGGCCGGAGCGCAGACATTTGCAGCAGAGTTTGATGTTCCTTGTATAGGCTTGCCGGGAACTATTGACAATGACCTTTATGGTACAGATTCTACTATAGGTTATGATACTGCTTTGAATACCATAGTGGAATGTGTCGATAAGATACGTGATACAGCTACTTCGCATAACCGTATTTTCTTTATAGAAGTTATGGGAAGAGATGCTGGATTCCTTGCTCAGAACAGTGCTATAGCAAGCGGAGCAGAAGCTGCTATCATACCTGAGGACCAGACTGATATTGACCAGCTTGAGCAGTTTATCAGCCGCGGATTCCGCAAGAGTAAGAATAGCAGTATAGTTATAGTGTCTGAAAGCAAGAAGGATGGTGGAGCAATGCATTATGCAGAGCGTGTCCGCAAGGAGCATCCGCAATATGATGTGAGGGTATCAATTCTCGGACATTTGCAGAGGGGTGGTTCACCAAGCGCTTTTGACCGTATTCTGGCCAGCCGTCTCGGAGCAGCCAGCATAGAGGCTCTTAAGGAAGGTCAGAGAAATGTTATGATCGGAATATCAAATGACAAGATTGTCTATGTTCCTTTCAGCCGGGCCATAAAGCAGGACAAGCAGATAGATAAAGAGCTGATAAGTGTGCTCAATGTACTTTCTATCTGACAGGTTGGGTTCGGACTTCAAAAAAAAATCTTGAAATAGGGTAAAAAAGCTATATCCTATTTCAAGATTTTTTGCGAAATTGCGCACATTAATGTTGACGGATATGGTAAAACAGGCGGTGTGGCGAATTATTTTCTTTGGATTCTTCCTTACATTGATGACGGATGCTTCTGCAGAAAAAGATGACGATTATATATTTTCAAGGGTAGATTATCAGACCGGACTGTCTCACAGTGCGGTTCTGTCCATATATCAGGACAACTCCGGCCTTATGTGGCTGGGGACATACGACGGGGTGAACTGTTATGATGGAAAGGCAATTGAGGTTTTCCGCTCGGACACTTCCACTGACTTTACGCTGAGCAACAATGTAATTCATTCTATATGTCAGGCCCCTGGCGGGCACCTGTGGCTGAATACGCATCTCGGCCTTGATCTTTTCTGTCCTGAAATGCGTCAGGTGAGAGAGGTGTTTTCATTTGGAAGCCGTGAATATTCAATTCACTCCAACCGAAGAGGAGATACTTGGGTGATATGTGAAGATAAAGTGCGATATTATAACACTTTGCATCATAAATTCTGTACAGCGTCCCCGGAAGTCCCGGCTACGGACTTTTCAGGTAACAGAGCCTTTGTCACTGACAACGGAGAATTATGGCATCTGCCCTCCGGTACTGGCAATATCAATATTTACTCAGTGTCTTCATTCTCTTCCGATTCTACAGAAGTGCGGACATGCTCGTTTACAATGGATTTTCATTCCGGAACTGTTTCGGAGATGTTTTACCATAACGGACTGATTTGTTTTGTAGATGATTCCGGAGGACTTTACGTTTATGATATTACGAGGAAATCAAAGATATATATCAGGAACATTTCCGACCTGCTGAATAAATACGGAGCCATAGGAGGCATCGTTCCTTTCTATGAGGATGTGATTATCGGTTTCAGGACCAACGGACTTGTAAGGCTTAGGATGTCGGAAAATTATGCTGTCGAAGAAATTGACAGAAATATAAGGATATACGGTCTTTACAGTGACAGTACACAGGGGATTTTATGGATAGCTACTGACGGTCAGGGGGCCATGTTGTATTCAAAAGAGGTCTCTATTGCCGCAAACCTTATGTTGTCATCATTGTCTCCGAATCTTGCAAGGCCTGTAAGAAGCATTATGGCAGACTCTTCGGGAGGGCTGTGGTTCGGAACTAAAGGTGACGGAATAGTCAATGTCCCGGGATTTTTTTGGGGGGGGGGAAGTTTAGATAAGGAAGGTTATACGGTTTTTGTCCCG
>URDD01000037.1 GCA_900546395.1 uncultured Bacteroidales bacterium
GAACTCTGGAAGAACCTTCCGACGGCGACTTCGCAATCCTTTATAACAACGAAAGCCGACCCTTTTGGGTCGGCTCCCTCGAAGTTTCTCTATCTCATGTCAATGCGGTGGCTTACAGGTTCCATAACGAATGTGAACTCGTAGTCACCATATTTCAGCCTGTATTTTTCCATTGGCATTGCTCCCCAGCTGTCAATACAGCCAAGCCCCATCTGTACCTTGTCTATGCAGATGTTTGTAAAGCCGTTCTTAACCAGGTCCGCAGGATGTCTGTTGTCTTTCGCAGGACCGTCATCCAGGGTCTCAATGCTGTATTCAAGTGCTGATGCAGAGAACTGTGCGTCACTGCGGAAAAGGAGTCCGTTTCCTGATATGTCGAGCACAGACCACCATCTCAAGCCAGCCTTAGTACCTGTTTCCTGAGGCCTGATGTACGGATAGAACTGCTCTTCTACGCTTTGTCTGTACAGACCTGTGAGAGCTGCATGCTGTCTGTCAGCATAGTTCTCGAAAGGACCGTTTCCGTAGTATTCTATCCTGTCGTAAGACTGCGGCATTTCAAGGCGGAGACCGAACCTGTACAGCTCTGAAATATCTGTCTTGCTGCCTGCTTTCATCTTCTGAGTCATTTTTACGCTTCCGGCATTATTTACAGTATATTCCATACTGAGTGATGATCCGGTTCCCGGCATCGTGTATGAGGCTGAAACTATTGCCATTCCGTCTTTTATTTCATGCTTCAGGGATTCAAGTCTGATTTCAGGATTTTTCCATACATTATACCTGTTCTGAAGATTGGCTCCGTAGTCGTTGTCAGTTCCTGCTCTCCAGAAATTAGGCCTTACAGTGCTTCCGTTCGCCAGAAGATCCTTCCCGTTATGTCTGTAGAGTGAAATATATCCGTCTTTCTTGTTGAACTCGATGCGGAAATTCTCGCCGGTAAGGATAAGATATCTTTCGTCGTTGTCTGCAAATGACGGAGTCATAATGGTTTCATTGCTGCGTGAAATGTTGGCAATACCTGCATCATATCTGTAATCTGTCAGTGGCAGCTGGTTGTAGGCCACTGTAAATCCTGCAGGAAGCAAAGTTTCTGACTTTTTCAGTCTGAAATAGAGGTTGAGCATCCACTCTTTGTCGTCACAGACCATATTCCTGTCATAGTCCAATGCTATTTCAACGGTCTCCTGAGGTCCTGCTTTCAAATCTGATACAGAACCTTCCTGCATTGTGACACCTTCTGCAACTATCTGCCAGTCCAGTCTGTAGGCGGAAAGGTCGCGGAAGAAATTCTCATTATATACTTTTATTGTGCCTTTTTTCAAATCTGATGCGCTTGCCCAGACTGACTGATATATGTGTGCAACTTCATGGGCATGAGGATTCAGCACCCTGTCAGGGCTGATAAGGCCGTTGTTGCAGAAATTCTGGTCTTTATCCACATCATACCTGTTGAAATCACCGGCATATCCGTAAATGTCTTCTCCTCGTGAGTTACTCCATCTGCATGACTGGTCTACGAAATCCCATATGAAACCACCCTGATATGAAGGGTATTTCCGTACCAGATCCCAGTATTCTTTGAAACCACCCTGTGAGTTGCCCATTGCGTGTGCATATTCACACTGGATAAGCGGTCTGTCCGGGTTACTTTCGCAGTATTTTACTGCACTTTGGTAAGGCATGTACATCGGGCAGTATATGTCTGTAAACTCATTGTCTCCGGCACGTTCGTACTGTACCGGGCGTGAAGGGTCTTCAGCCTTTATCCACTGGTAGCATTTTTCGAAATTAACACCGAAACCGGCTTCGTTGCCCATTGACCATATTACGATAGAAGGATGGTTGAAACCTCTCTGTACGTGTCTCTGGTTCCTTTCCAGGTGAGTGAGTTCGTAAAGAGGGAATTTAGACAGGCTCTTTTCATCATAGCCCATTCCGTGTGACTCTATATTGGCCTCTGCCACTACATAAAGTCCGTATTTGTCGCACAGTTCATACCAATAGTTGTCATCAGGATAGTGGCAGGTGCGCACTGCATTGATGTTAAGTTGCTTCATTCTTAATACGTCCTGAAGCATCCTTTCCCTTGACATAACATACCCTCCGTCAGGGTCGAGCTCGTGTCTGTTTGCACCTTTGAAAAGAACAGGCTGTCCGTTTACCAATACTTGTCCGTTTTTCATCTCCACTTTCCTGAATCCGACCTTTACAGGGATGGTTTCTCCCTTTCCTTTTACAGAAGTAGTAGCTGTAAGTGTGTAGAGGTAAGGCGTTTCTGCTGTCCATTTGGCAGGAGAGTCCACATCCAAGGAAACCTTTAGTTCTCCCTTTTTACCTGAGATTTCGCGAGAGGCAACGACTTTGCCTTCTGAATCTCTGAGTGTCAGGGCTATATTGCAACTGCCTGTAAGGTCGAGGACGATATCCAGATGTCCGTTATCGTAACTGCTGTCAAGGTCAGGAGTGATGCGGATATCCTGGATTCTCGTCTTTTCGCGAGAGTAAAGGTAGCTGTCGCGGGCTACGCCTGAATATCTGAAAAAATCCTGGTCTTCGAAGTATGAACCGTCACACCAGCGGAACACCTGGAATGCAACCAGGTTTTTGCCTGGTTTTACGAATTTGGTGATATCAAATTCGGCTTCAAGCTTGCTGTCTTCGCTATATCCTACATATTTTCCGTTGACCCAGAGCGAAATGTTGGAAGTCACACTTCCGAAATGTATGAAAATATCTTTGCCGCTCCAATCTGCCGGGACGGTTATTTCGCGTCTGTATGATCCGACATGATTTTCCTTTACCGGTACCAGAGGCGGGTTATTGACAAACTGGTACTGCCAGGCATATCCGATGTTGTTGTATAGAGGGTCTCCGTATCCGTTAAGTTCCCATACTCCAGGAACCGGCATTGAATCCCAACCCTTGTCGTTGAAGTCTGTAAGGAAAAAGTCCGTAGGGCGCATATCTGCATCACGTACCCAGTTGAATTTCCACATGCCGTTGATGGACATGAAGTTGGAAGACTCCTCTTTCGGGCAGGATGCTTCGCTTGCATCTTGAAAAGCAAAGTAACTGGTGTGCATTGGTGAACGGTTGACTGCATTGACCTGGGGATCAAGCCAATGGGGCTGCTGCGCCATAGCTATGTTGGCTGCAAGCAACGCAGTGGTGAGCATACAGAATTTGTTCAGTGTCATATAATTTTTTTTAAAATGTAAATTGTTGTACAAACATCTTCAAAAATACCGCATAAAATTCAGAATGACAAAGAATTCTCTGTCATTCTGCGTCAGTCGAATAATCTGCAGACGGTCCATTACTACAGATGTCGCATTTCCGCTATGCAAGGCATAGCAAAATGTGCCCGATATGACAAAGGGTAACATCGAAGCAAAATGCTTTCTGATGTCACCCTCATACAGATTATAAGCCAGTATCCTTTTTCAGGTTTATTTCAGAGCATCGCTGATAATGCTGTCATCCGCGATGTTCGGAATCGTGACTTTCAGTCCAGGAGTACGTTCCATTTCGCGTATAATAGCGTGTCGCGCACCTTCGTTGCGTGCCCAGCTTCGGCGTGCAATGCCGTTGTTCACATCCCAGAACAGCATCTCGCGGATACGTCTGTCAGCATCTTCAGAGCCGTCAATGACCATTCCGAAGCCTCCGTTTATGACTTCTCCCCAGCCGACGCCTCCTCCATTGTGGATAGATACCCAGGTAGCCCCTCTGAAAGAGTCTCCGATTACATTCTGGACAGCCATGTCTGCTGTGAATGCAGATCCGTCATAAATGTTTGAGGTCTCCCGGTAAGGTGAGTCTGTTCCTGATACATCGTGGTGGTCGCGTCCGAGGACGATAGGGGCAGAAATCTCTCCTTTGCGGATAGCTTCGTTGAATGCAAGGGCGATTTTGGTCCTCCCTTCACAGTCTGCGTAAAGGATTCTGGCCTGCGAGCCTACTACAAGGCGGTTCTTTCCTGCCTCTTCGATCCAGTGGATGTTGTCGCGTAGCTGGCCGCTGATTTCCTCCGGAGCAGTCTTGGCCACTTTCTCTAAAGTCTTCACTGCGATTTCGTCACTCTTCTGCAGGTCTTCAGGCTTTTCAGACATACATACCCAGCGGAACGGACCGAACCCGTAGTCAAAGAACAGCGGACCCATAATATCCTGAACATAAGAAGGGTAGCGGAATGTTCCGTCTTCTTTCATTATGTCTGCACCTGCGCGTGACGACTCTAAAAGAAATGCGTTTCCGTAGTCAAAGAAGTACATTCCCTTGGCAGCAAGTCTGTTGATGGCTGCCACCTGTCTGCGGAGAGACTCCCTTACGCATTCTTTGAACTTTTCCGGCTCTTTTGCCATCATTTCCTGAGACTCTTCATAAGAGTATCCTACCGGATAATATCCCCCTGCCCAAGGGTTATGCAGGGATGTCTGGTCTGAGCCGAGATCTACATAGATATCTTCGTCTGCAAGCCTTTCCCACAGGTCAACGATATTTCCCTGATATGCAAGTGAGACCACTTCTTTTGCTTCACGTGCCTTGCGTATGCGTGCGATGAGTTCATCAAGGTTTTCGTGGATTTCATCTACCCATCCCTGTTCGTGTCTTTTCCTGGCAGCAAGAGGATTGATTTCAGCTGTTACGCTGATTACTCCGGATATGTTTCCGGCCTTAGGCTGTGCGCCTGACATACCTCCGAGTCCTGCTGTCACAAACAGCATTCCCCTGACTGCTTCTCTGTATGGCTGTCCTGCATTCCCTGCAGCGGCAAGCTGCTTTCTGGCGGCATTCATTACAGTGATGGTAGTTCCGTGGACGATTCCCTGAGGGCCTATATACATATAGGAACCTGCTGTCATCTGTCCGTATTGTGATACGCCCATAGCGTTGAAACGCTCCCAGTTGTCCTGACTTGAGTAGTTGGGAATTACCATGCCGTTGGTTACAATGACGCGCGGAGCGTCTTTATGGCTCGGGAACAGTCCCAGAGGGTGGCCGGAATACATGACCAGAGTCTGCTCGTCTGTCATGGTAGCAAGATACTGCATTGCAAGTCTGTATTGTGCCCAGTTCTGGAAGACAGCACCGTTCCCGCCATAAGTTATGAGCTCGTGCGGATGCTGTGCCACACGGTAATCCAGATTGTTCTGGATCATGGCCATTATGGCAGCCGCCTGACGGGACTTTGCAGGATATTCGTCTATGTGCCTTGCGTACATTTCATAGTCAGGACGGAAACGGTACATATAGATGCGGCCGTATTCTTTGAGTTCGGATGCAAATTCTTTTGCCAGTACGGCGTGATGCTTCTCCGGAAAATACCGTAGAGCGTTTTTCAGGGCAAGCGCCTTTTCCTTTTCTGTCAGGATATCCTTTCTTTTAGGCGCGTGGTTTATTGCCTTGTCATATGGCTTTGGAGCAGGCAATTCTTCAGGAATGCCTTCCAATATAGCTTTTCTGAATTCTTCAGTTGTCATATTTTTTCGTTTACAGTTACCAATATGTCTTTTTCAGCCTGGATTGCTTCTGCTGCTATGGCATCCGCCTCGTCAAGAAGCTTTTCTGCAGCTTCCCTGTCTTTCAGACCTGCTGCATTGATACGTACATTCAGCATTGCTCCAAGGACAGCACTTCTTGCAGCAAGGGCTCCTACTCCTGCGTCAGAAACAGAATTCGGGTTTCCTTGTTCAGCCATTGCCTTAAGAAGAGGAAAGGCTTTGGCAGCGGCTTTCATTGTCTTGAGAGGAACTTGTGTGGCGTAAAGTGTTGCTTCTTCCACTGCAGCAGCCCTGGCCTCCTGCTCCTGTGGTGTGCCTTTAGGAAGTCCGAAAGCAGACATGATTTTGTTGAATGCCGCGGTGTCCTCATCTACCAGAGCCAGAAGTTCCTTCATTACTGCCTGTCCCTGTTCTGCGTAGTCTGAAAACTCCTTCCATCTGTCATCCCAGCCTGGTTTGTGTGAGGAAAGGTTTGCCACCATAGTTCCGAGAGCTGCTCCCAATGCTCCCATATAAGCAGAGATTGATCCGCCGCCAGGTGCAGGTGACTCTGATGCAGTTTCATATGCCAGCCCCTTGCATGTCATCCTTATAAGTCTTTCCCTTACGGCAGCTTCTTCCTCGCTTTCCATCATATATTCAATGACTTTTTCCTTGGGGTCAAAAGGCTTGAGGTCGTCAAGACCCATTGACTTGACAGCAATTTTCAGAATTTCTTCATCTGATATACCTGTAGAGCGGCATTGCTTTTCAAGGAAATATTTGCCTGCGTCAATAAGAGATTTTTTAGGTACGAGACCTACGATTTCAGTACCGGTGACTCTGACTCCGCGCTCTGCGGCTGCACGGCATACTTCTTCAAAAGCTTTGTGCAGAGGTGTGGCGTTGATATCTGTTATATTCATAGATACCTGTGCGATTCCGTATTCGTCAATGTACCATCCGATAGCCTTGCATCCTTTCAGAGTTCCAGGTATCATGATGGTCTTTCCGTTCTCGTCTTTCTTTATTTTTCCAGTTATAGGATTGCCTTCTCTTGCAGGGCGGCCTTTTTCCCTTACATCAAAAGCAATGGCATTGGCCCTGCGGGTAGATGTGGTGTTGAGGTTGAAGTTCACAGCAATGAGAAAATCTCTTGCACCCACATTTGTAGCGCCGGAAACGGCTGTTCTTTCAGTGTATTTGCCCGGACCGAAATCTGGGGCTTTGGCAGTATCTTCCATTTTTTCAGGAAGCGCCTCATATTCACCGGCACGGCATACTGCGAGGTTTCTTCTTTCAGGCTTGAATGCCGCAGCCTCATAGCAGTAGCAAGGTATTTCGAGTTCTGTATAGATGCGCTCAGCAAGTTTGCGGGCAAGTTCGGCACATTCTTCAAGAGTGACTCCTGCTACAGGAATCAGTGGAAGGACATCTGTAGCACCAGAACGGGGATGAGCGCCGTGGTGCTGCCTCATGTCGATGAGTTCACCTGCGCATTTGACACCGTTGAATGCTGCTTCCACGACATCTTCCGGAGCTCCGGTGAATGTTACGACCGTCCTGTTGGTAGCTTCACCGGGATCGACATTCAGGATTTTCACCCCTCCTGACTTTTCGATTGAACTTACGATCTTGTCAATGATTGCGTGGTCTCGTCCTTCGCTGAAATTTGGGACGCATTCTATGATCTTTTCCATTTGTGTTATAAAAATTGTGTATATGTTAGCCTTTGTTGCGAAGATGCTTTAAATTTTGTCACTATTAATCCAAAACAACTTCGGAATATTCCTTTTTTTGGAACAACCGATAAAATTAGTAATTTTTTGTCCTTTTCAAAAATTAGAGCCTATAATTGTGAAAATATATAGTCGTTTTGCAGATAAGATATTTTTCCTTATTTTTGCGCCCTTAATATGTAATCCATTATCACACAATGAAAAAAGTTCTAGCATTTTCAATTTTCCTGATTCTTGGCCTGACAGTTTCACAGATCCTCCCGCAGGTATTGGGTGGGGAAACGGCCGGTACGGTAAAGTATTTTACTGACACTCTTCTCTATGTATGTCTTGCGTTTATTATGATAAATGTCGGCCGGGAGTTTGACATTGACAAGACCAGATGGAAATCCTATGCTCAGGACTACTTCATAGCAATGGCTACTGCTGCCATGCCGTGGCTGCTGATAGCTCTTTACTATATTTTCGTTCTTATGCCTCCTTCACTGTGGGGAAGCTGGGATGCGTGGAAAGAAAATTTGCTTTTAAGCCGGTTTGCAGCACCTACTTCCGCAGGAATATTGTTTACGATGCTTGCTGCACTCAAACTGAAATCCAGCTGGATGTACAAGAAAATCCAGGTTCTGGCTATTTTCGATGACCTTGATACCATTCTGCTGATGATTCCTCTGCAGATTCTTATGATGGGACTTAAGTGGCAGATGTTCGTGGTCGTGGCAATAGTAATGTTGCTTCTGGTCTTAGGTTGGAAGAAGATGGGATCCTATAACATGCGTCAGGACTGGAAATCCATATTGATTTATTCAGTTCTTGTGTTCGGAATAACTCAGGTAGTATATTATGGTTCCAAATATCTTTATGGAGAGCAGGAAAGCATACACATAGAGGTGCTCCTTCCTGCATTTATTCTCGGTATGGTTATGAAGCACAAACATATAGAGTCTAAGACAGAGTATAATGTAGCGACGGCCGTATCGTTTTTCTTTATGTTTCTTGTGGGTGTCAGTATGCCGCAGTTCATAGGACTTGACCTTAATGCAGACACTTCTTCTGCAGGTTCTCTTACAGGGGCGCAGCCTATGATGTCATGGGGTATGATAGCACTTCATGTTCTTGCTGTTTCCGCTCTTTCCAACATAGGAAAACTTATGCCGCTTTTCTTCTATAGAGATCGCAAGTTCAGCGAGCGTCTTGCACTGTCTATCGGTATGTTTACACGAGGAGAGGTAGGTGCAGGTGTGATTTTTATTGCTCTTGGCTACCATCTGGGCGGACCGGCACTGCTTATATCTGTACTGACGATTGTGCTGAACCTAATTCTTACCGGAGGTTTTGTCATGTGGGTGAAGCATCTTGCTCTCAAGACATATACTCAGGATGCAGAGTAGAGTTCAGCTATCATCATGAGCCTGAGTAAAGGTCTGCTTATTGATATTATCAATAGTAATATTGTCTTTATCTGTTGTTATTGACGGATAAAGACATTATTTTTGTCATGAGGGCTAGGGTAAGAACCTGTCTCTTAATGTCTTTTTACCACTTTGTCTGAAGTTTTTCCAGGCAGCGCAAGGGTAGGGGGACTGAATGAAGGGTGTGCGGTGGGAAAAAGTTTCGCGGCAGCTGCACTTCCTCGGATGTCAATAAGTTGAATTGCTGGCGAAACTTGAGCGATTTTAGATATGGAAAAAAGCAAAGCATTGAAATATCATGAGGATGTCCGTCCGGGTAAAATCGAGGTCATTCCTACCAAGCCATACAGTACACAGCAGGACCTTTCTCTGGCTTATTCTCCCGGAGTTGCCGAGCCTTGTCTTGAAATAGAGAAAAATCCTTCTGATTCTTACCGCTATACTGCAAAAAGCAATCTTGTGGCCGTTATATCCAATGGTACGGCAGTGCTTGGTCTGGGCAATATAGGGGCTTTGGCCGGCAAGCCGGTTATGGAAGGCAAAGGGCTGCTTTTTAAAATATTTGCAGATATAGACGTATTTGATATTGAGGTAAATACGGAAAATATTGATGAGTTTGTAAATACAGTCAAGATGATTTCTCCGACTTTCGGAGGTATCAACCTTGAGGATATCAAGGCTCCGGAGTGTTTTGAGATAGAGAGGCGTTTGAAAGAGGAACTGGACATTCCTGTCATGCATGATGACCAGCATGGAACGGCGATTATTTCAGGCGCCGGACTTCTTAATGCATTGGAAATCAATGGGAAAAATATTTCTGACGTGAAGGTCGTAGTCAACGGTGCAGGCGCGGCCGCCATCTCTTGTGCGAGGTTCTATTGCAGCCTCGGTGTCAGGAAGGAAAATGTCATCATGTGCGACAGCAAAGGTGTCATATATGAAGGAAGAGGCGGGCTTACTGCAGAGAAACAGGAATTTGCATCACATACTGAAGCCCGTACTCTTGAGGAGGCTTTAAAAGGAGCTGATGTATTTCTCGGACTTTCCGTTGCTGATATATTGACAGAAGAAATGATTCAGAGCATGGCTGCTGATCCGATTGTCTTTGCCCTTGCAAATCCTAATCCGGAAATATCATATGAAAGGGCAATGCATTCCCGTCAGGATATAATATTTGCTACAGGCCGCTCTGATTATCCGAACCAGATTAACAACGTGCTTGGCTTCCCTTATATTTTCCGCGGAGCGCTTGATGTTCAGGCTTCAGCTATAAATGAGGAGATGAAACTGGCTGCCGCCCATGCAATTGCTGAACTTACCAAGCAGCCGGTGCCGGAGAGCGTTAAGATGGCATATCATGATTCTGCCATATCTTTCGGCAGAAATTACATCATTCCTAAAGCATTTGTGGCGCCGGCAGTGGCAAAGGCAGCCGTTGAATCCGGAGTGGCCAGAAAAACTATTGTGAACTGGGAAGCTTACAGTGATGACTTACTCAAGAGAGTCACAAAAGATAACGGACTGATGCGTCTTATGACTCACAAGGCTAAGGCCCATCCCAAGAGGGTGGTGTTTGCAGAGGGGGCCAATCTTCAGGTGCTTCAGGCTGCTCAGGAATTGAGTACAGAGAAGATAGCCTATCCTATTCTTGTAGGTGATTCTGCTGATATCAGGGCCAAAATAGAAAGGAATAAACTGGTTATCGACGGCCTTACAATATTTGATCCTGTAAAAGAGACTGGGAAAGTCAGGGAATACACTGATGCCTATTATAAGAAGATGCAGAGGGCCGGTATTTCCCGCAGTAAGGCTGAACTGAAAATGAAAGACCTTGATTATGTGGCTCTTATGATGCTTGAATCAGGTGATGCAGACGGCTTTATTTCAGGTATAGAGACTCCGTATAAGGAAGTTTTTGACAAGGCAAAAGAGGTGATAGGACTCCAGCCGTGCTGCAAATATGCGGCAGGTATGCATATAGCTTCCACCAAAAAGGGAACATATTTTCTTTCTGATACGACAGTAAACAGTCATCCTTCAGCAGAAACCCTTGAATATGTTACAGTACTTACTCATGATGCTGTAAAGAGTTTTGATGTTGAACCGGTAATAGCTATGGCATCTTACTCTAATTTCGGCGAATACCGTCTTGGCAGTCCGGCACAGATTCAGGAGTGTGTGACACAGCTTCATGACAAGTATCCTGAGATCATTGTTGATGGTGAGATGCATGTTTCAATGGCTTTCAACAAGCAGATGCGTATGAAGGAGTTCCCATTCTCGGTTCTGGGAGACAGGGATGTCAATACTATTATTTTTCCTAATCTCAGTTCAGGCAGTGTCGGCTTAGGTATCCTTCAGGAACTCGGAGCACAGGAGATTATAGGGCCGGTCCTTATAGGAATGAACAAGCCTGTGCATATTCTTCAGATGGGCAGCAATGTACGTGATATTGTCCATATGGCTACTTTGGCAGTATCTGATGCACAGAAACAGCGTCGTGACATGTGCCGGATAGGATAGTGTACTTTGGCGGTTGATTACGGGGTTACGTCGAGCAGCCTCGTTTTTCCTGCCTCTGTGGGTCACTTCCTCCTGCAAAACGGGTATCCTTCAGGTCTGGTTTCTGTGACTTTTTGAAAGATACCTCATAAAATTTATAATGACAAAAATTTAAACAGCTTCTAATTGACATTTTTGGTTGGCAATTATACCGAAATGTCCGAGTTGCCAGCCATTTATGTCCACATTACCCCTTTTGGGGTGCAGGGTGACATTATAAAAGAAAAAAGCGATCCAATAGAAACTGAATCGCTTTTGGTGGGAGCAGAGGGAGTCGAACCCCCGACCCTCTGCTTGTAAGGCAGATGCTCTAAACCAACTGAGCTATGCTCCCGAGTAAGAACTTATACCCTTTCTTTCGATTGGGATTGCAAAGGTACAACAAATTTTCAACTGTGCAAATTTTTTTATGATTTTTTGAGAATTTTCATTGGACAGTTATCTTGCCCCCGGTTTTACCTTCAAGTTTCCAGAAAAGCTGTCATTGGCGCGGTAGTGAGGCGCGTATGAGCACTCTATCTCAGGTATGGCAGAAGAGAATACGCCTGACTGGGAGACAAAAAATTCTTCTTCTATTACATTAGTGCCTTCCGAAAATCTGTCGAAATAGTAAAATGTACGGTCAGATCGTACATCACGGTAGGCCGGATGGCGGCCGGACAGGATACCCGTAATCCACCATCCGCATCCTGATACCTGATCCACAGGTCTGAAAGCGGCAAAGCGTGGAACGGAAAGTCTTACGAAACTCCTGTTTTCTTCGCTTGTTATTTCATATCTTGCAGTGATTTTTTCTCCTGCAGAAAGAACTTCGCCATCTCCGACAGGAACCGCTTTTCCGTCAGCACCGGTCTTGAAAAACTTGCGCGAAACACTGAAGCCGTTTCCGGAAGCCTTGATATCCTCAAACTTTTCCCGGAACATTTTGCTGAGGGTGATAACCTCGGTATTCTTTACATAATCAGAACCGTCGAGCACAGATGCTACGGCCCTGATGTATGCCGGATCGTCACCCCATTGCTGAGTCTCCTTCTGGACCATCATCCAGATACGTACGTCATCTGCCACTTCTTTTGCGTTACAGCAGTTCCGGCTGCTCCTGCCATATAAATCCAGAACATCGCAGATCAGCGAATGAGCATAGAGTTCACTCTCCAGAAGTCCTCTGAACGGCATGACAGCATTGGGAAAATAAGCACCTCCCGATGCATGTCTTACCGCGTAGTCGCTCAACGAAGCCATATCTTCATCCGAGGCACGTAAGGCCTTTTTCATTACTCCTTTCTTTACACCCAATGAAACGGCCAAAGAACCTTTTCCAGCTGCAGCGTTCTTGTGACCGGTAACTTCCTGATATTCAGAACTGGTATTCTGCATGTCAGAAACAGTTACAGTCTTTCCGGACTGGAAAGACAGATTCATGACGGTAAGAACCCTGCGGGCCTTGTCAATCAGCCTGCCCTGAAATCTGTATGAGCCCGTCGGTGCAGTAAGGTATGCTTTTATATCTTCCCTTATTTCCGATAAAGTCTCCTTACCGGCCGGCAGTGAAAGTCCGACATTAGGGAACATAGACCTTATATAAAGATATTGTTCCAGAGAAAGGCCGCTGAATCTGTCCAGTGTGCCAGAATATCCCTCCAGAAACTTTCTGTCCAGATATTTTACAGCCCTGGCCAAAGCCTTTTCATCGGGAATTACACTGTGTGACCTTGAAATCATATCGGCAGACAATTCCAGCAGATGGGCCGTCACCAAAGGCGATGACTCCATTCCTTTGAACCAGCAGAAACCGCCGTCAGCATTCTGATACTCCAATATCTTGCTGCACAAGGTATCTGCGGAAGTGACACCCTTTATGCATCCTGACAAAACCCTGGCATAGAGAGCTTCGGAAAGAGATATAAGATCCTTGCGGTCTGTACCGGAAGACTTTTCAGGAATGGCCTTCATTATCATGTCAATGATTTTTACGGACTTTTCCTCCGCGCCGTAATGACTGGTATTGACAAACTCGTTTTCAAGCTCATACAGGACAGAATCCCTGTCCATATCCGGCAGGAGCACTGCAGAATGCGCTTCCGTAAAAGTCTGCTCGTCTGGCTGGACAGGTACTGTAAAAAACATAGCGTCAGACAAGTCAGCTTTTCCGGCAGATGAAGGTCGGAAAAGAACCTTGAAGCCTACAGTATCAGTTCCCTCCGGAACCTCGGATTCGAAAGATTCAAGTAAAGCGCTTCCTGCCTTTACGGTCACAGGCCTGCTCATGACCAGAACAGGAGCTGATTCAAGGTAGTCGCTGCCGTCATAAATATAAAGTTCGGCAAAGCCGCTCACATTATCGTCTGATTTGTTTGACAGTGAAGCAGACAAGGCATATCTGTCTCCTTCGTTTAAAAACTGTGGTTTTGAAACAGATACCATAACAGGCTTGGTGACAACCATTTCCTTACGCAAGCATCCGTTTCTCATCTGTCTGTCGTGAGCAAATACGGATACATAGTAGGTGGAAATCTTTCCCGAAGTCGAGAACTTGAAATTTACCTTTCCGTCTTTCCCTGCGCGCACCGAAGGAATGAAAGCCAAAGTGTTTCTGAATGTATTTCTGATCAGTCCTGAATCAGAAGCCGTACCACCAGCCAGCTGGAACGGAACCGCCTCTTCGGACTCTACGGCGTTTTCATCCAGCACTATATTATCCGCGACCCTGTCCTGCGCACCGAAGGCCGGAGCTTTCATCGCATTCTTGCCCCCGCCTCTGACAATCAGCCGGTCTCCAGATAAGAACCTTCCTCCGCATGAAGAGTAGATGCTCGCGGAAGGTGCGTATTTATCGCCTTTGAAAGAATGCCAAACGTTCGGCATTATGCTTTCCGTACCTTTGTCGAAAACAGCTATGGCATATTCTCCACCGGCAAGTCCTCCTGCAGAAATCTCCACCTCTTCATAAGGGCCGGCCTCCCCGTTAAACCTGATGAATTCCAATGGAGTTTCCAGTATGGCACTTTTTCTCTCAACTTCGCTGCCGAACCTGTATTCTCTGTCATTTCTGAAATACAATGCGCTGATTCTTACCTTGTCTGGATATGATGCCGGATAGCTGTACCTTAAAGTCCTGAGAGAGCCCTCATTGCCTCTGAAGCCTTTCAGATATACCAGTTCGGAGCGAAGAGGAGCGGAAACATCCTCGCCCCATATTTCCACTACAGCCCAGATTTCTCCTTCTGTTGAACCTATCTGAAGCACGATATCCGAAGGATCGTCATATACTTTGAACAAACTCTCGATATTTCCTTCCAGTACAGTGTCGGATTCGGAAATCCGTACAATTTCACAAATATCCCTGCGGACAATCAGCGAGTCTGGTTTTCCGTCCCTTTTCATGTTCGCTGCATATTCAGCCTCAATGCGGTAGGTCCCTGAAGGCTGCCCCGAAAAGTCTATGCTCTCCACTTCTCCGGAAACAGCGCTTCCCGTCATCAGCAATTTATCTCCCTGAAATACGGAATATCCTATTTCAGGATAGGACAGTTCATCGTAGCCTGCATTCCTTACAGTGTAAGTGATGCGGGCCACATTACCATCCAATGAATAAATGCTGTGTCCGGCGTATGTGTCATTCTTGCCGGGAACCGAAGGAAGATGCACATCTCCTTTGGCAGGATTTTCAAAAGTAGAGGAAAGGTAAAACTGTGGCGCTACGGATACATATTTCTGAAATTCGAGCGTTTCACCGGTAAGGTCAGTAAGGCGTATGCTTACATTGAAAAAACTTGTGCAGTCCTGCTGTTGAGACTCTTTGTCAATGAATCTGACAGAAAACCTTCCGTCTTCGTCAGGCATTCCATTCCCGCGGCATACTGTTTTTCCGGAACGTGTCACCTCCCATTCGAACCGTGCAGATGATAGAGAGTGACCTGTGTAGCTTTTTACAGTACCGCTGACAGTGATGGAATCTCCCGGAAACCAGAGACTGTCATTCTTGTCAAATACCAAATCGTAAGTAGGAAGGTCAATATCTCCGACAATGACAGTTTCAGATCCGATAAATCTTCCTTTGTGGAAAACTTCGATGGAATACCTTCCGTTAGTCCGGCCGTGGGCCAATACAAACTGACCGGAAGCAGAACCGAAATCTCCGCTAACTGCCACCAGGGAATCAGCTTTTGCTCCTCTCGGTCCGTTCAGAATGACTTTCACTTCCTC
Organism: uncultured Bacteroidales bacterium; assembly: GCA_900546395.1. Lineage (GTDB taxonomy): Bacteria > Bacteroidota > Bacteroidia > Bacteroidales > UBA932 > Cryptobacteroides. Next base: position 15,403 of record URDD01000037.1, read on the forward strand.
ACCGGCCCTGACTGTCTCAAATCCAGTCTCAAATCCAGTCGCAGAACCTGTTTGGGAACCGACTTCACTGAACAGTATCGTTTTGAAATGAAGCGTGTCTCCTGGATTGAATACAGACCTGTCTTTCAATATGATACAGCGTGTAATATCATCTGAAAGCCCGTAGTCTCCCGAAGCCCTGCCATAAAATCTTCCCTGGGGTGAACTGTGTAAGAATCCGTCTTCATCGGTATATGTACATTTTATACTGAAGTTTTCTTCAGCAGAGCAGCCAGTGGGCATGTATCCTGTGAACCCAACTCCTTTTACAGACCTTATCAGACTGTCTTTCTGATAGATATGAATGTCGGCATTTTCAAGAGGACATCCTGTCCTGCTGTCTGCGGCAAATACTGCTGTCTGCTTCCCGTCCTGCCTCCATGAAATGGAAACGGAAGTCTGGTAATAAGATGCCTCGTCTTCGTATTTGTCAGAAAAACAGCGGATTCTGTACTTGCCGTCATCGAGCCGTGGAATCACTGTCCTGACAGTATCATATATGAAAAAGCTGTTGGAAGGATTGGTGAATTTTTCTGTGAAGAATGAATTTTCTTTTCCGTCTCTGTAAATTTCAAGCGTGAAGCCATCCATATTTCTCAGTAAAACATGCAGAGTGTCATTGCTTTGTGATATGCTTATATCCTTGTCCTCAAGACTTTTCAAAGTCTTTTCCGCATCGTTGCATCCTTTCAGCAATTCTTTTTCAGAGCCGTAATACCGATGCTTCTCCTTTATAAGTTCTTCGCAGAGGGTTTTAATGTTGAGATAGTCTTCAGAGCAGGCATCCTTATCTGAAAGAAGAGAAGCAAGCCTGTCGTCCATCAGTCTCTGTTTCGCAAAGAAAGATATTGCTTTTCCATAGTATTTTGAACAGAAATCTTTCAGGGCATCCTCACGCTTCCCTTTGTCTTTTATGACTGAAGCCTGCAAGTATTCGTGAAATGCGCCGGCGGGATATGTGCCTCCGAGATACTCTTCCAAGACTTTGTCAATACTGTCCCTTTCTCCAGATTTCAATGCAATTCGCCATAATACATATTCATAATCATTTGAAATATCTCTTATTATGGTTTCCGGGAGTGTGCATAGCGAAGAACTCAGTCCGTGTGAGTAAAATTCCCTGTTTCTTGAACGTTTGAGTAATGATGCGTTATTTTCTGCAAATCCGAGCAGTTCCTCTGTCTCCGGGTACCGGAAACCGGAATACTTCAGCATGAAATTGACTATAGGTTCCCCGAAACTATCCGCAGAGCGGTTCATTCTGGATACGACCGAGTCCCTGCTTTTCCAGTCCATTGAAACAGAGGTGGAAACATATTTTTGCCAGGCATCGTAGAAGTCCCAGGGAAGATGTGCGGATTCTGCCCGGGATATGATTTTTTCAAGCTGCTCCAGTTCCTTTGCCGGCTGGTCAGCCTCATCCAGAGACTTTTGTATTTTCCACAGTGCAGTCAGTGTATGTCCTTCTTCATCCTTGTCCCTTTTCTTTCCTTTCCTGTCGGTTGCAGAGAAAGCTATGGCTGCGGCCATAGCCATAACCGTGACTACGGCTGCTATCTTGGTTAAAAGTAAATGTCTGTTCATCTGCGGATGTTTTGATTTTATCTTTCTGTTCCAATTTTGAAACCGGTTACCTGTGAGCAATTTCCAAGCATGACCGGCAAGAGGGAAAATCACTTTTAAAGTATTTCCAATGCTTCAGATACGATGAAGGTGCTTCCTCCGATATAAATCAGAGGCGTTTCATCTTCGGATGTACGTGCTGTTTTCAAAGCAGTTTCTACAGCTTCTTTAACTGATGATGTGCAGTGTATATGAGGAAGTGTCCTGCCTGATGCCTTTATGTATTCAGTGAACCTTTTACTCAGAATTCCGGACGAGAGGGCCCTTTTCCCTTCGGAATTTGTGAAAATATAGGTGGCATTGTCCGGCATAAGAGGGAATATCGCATCCAGATCCTTGTCTGCCACTATTCCATATACTATTATAAGGGACGTGCATTTCGCGCTTTCAAGCATGTGGCTCAGCTGGGCGAAATTGTATTTCAGTCCGTGGGCATTGTGTCCGATATCACATATAATCAGCGGGTTGTCGCTTACTTTTTCCCATCTCCCCCTGAATCCTGTGGTTCTTGCAGTATGTATCAGAGCTTCTTTAAGCATATCTCTGTCTGAAAGTATTTTACGGATGTCTTCCGGTGTAGAGTCCAGGCTTTTGAAAGTCTCTATGGCAGAGAGGGCTGTGCGCAGGTTCTTTTTCTGGTATTCGCCCTGCAGGTCCATATCATCAAGTATTTCACCGTGCAGTTCCCATCCGTAAGGTTCTGACTTGTCCGCAAAAGTGAGCAGATTCATTATCAGGCTTCTGTTGCCCATGAAATCCGGAGAAGAAAGGTTTGTGTAGAGTACTTTCCTTTCAAACACTGTATCTGTTTCAGGATTGCTTTCTCCCACTACTGCAGGAACTCCCTGTTTGATTATTCCTGCCTTTTCAAATGCTATTTCGCACAGAGTCTCGCCGAGCAGGTCGCAGTGATCCAGGCCTATATTGGTGATTACTGACAGTTCAGGAGTGATAATGTTTGTACTGTCAAGCCTGCCTCCAAGTCCGGTTTCTATGACTGCGATATCTACATTCTTATCTGCAAACCAGCAGAAGGCCATAACAGTGGTTATCTCGAAAAACGACATTTCCAGATGCTCGAAGGATTCGTTCCACTTCTGCACGAAATTCCAGACCTCTTCTTCTGATATGTATTCAGGATTGCATGAGCAAGTCCGTGTTCCATTCTGTATTCCCGGAGTGCATGTTTCCAACTGTCTTCCGTGGATTATCCTCATTCTCTCCCTGAAATCCCTGATGTGCGGAGAGGTATATATTCCCACATTCAGTCCGCATCCGGACAGGGCAGCGGCAATCATATTGCTGACAGAGCCTTTTCCGTTGGTTCCTGCGATATGTATTGTCTTGTACTTCCTGTGAGGGTGTCCTGCCAGCGAATCGAAAAACTCCATTCTGTCCAGGCCTGGCTTATATGCTCCAGTTCCAGTGTTCTGGAATGACGGGAACCGGACGAAAAGCTCCCTCATCATCTCATCATAAGCGTCCTTTGAAAAATTTTCCTTTATGTTCATATTCAAGTTTCCCAATACAATAGTCGGTTACAAAGATAACCAAATATCAAATAATTATCCATTCTATGGAAGCGGGAATTATATTTTGAAAAAACAGAAATTTTACGTATAATTATAAATTTTCATGTGTGCGGCAATCTGATTTTAATTAATTGTGGATAAAACTGCAAAATGAACCAATATGGACTTGTTTGAAAAGTATAGAGACTATAGTTTTACAGAAAATTTGATATCAATGAGAAAATTTTTCCGCTGTCAGTCGCAGAAGGTCTGTGAATTGGCGGCTTTTGTGGTGTGCGTGTCGTTTATTCTGCTGGCTGCCGTTTCCTGTGCCGTAGAGGAGAAGAATCTGGTGTCTGATAAAGAATCTGGTATGCCAAGAAATACCATAAATATTTCCGGCTCTATAAATCAGGAATACACAACAAGGGCAAATGACGACGGTTTTTGTGACAAGGATGTCGTGGGAATATATATCGTCAATTATAAAGAAAATGCCCCGGGTGAACTTGCAGACAACGGAAACCATGCTGACAATGTCAGGTTTACATACGATGAAGCGGAAAACAGATGGATTCCTGCTTACGATATATATTGGAAAGACAGCAAAACCAATATCGACATTTACGGATATTATCCTTATGGAGAACCTCAGATAGTGTCGGAATATCCGTTTGAAGTTGAGAAAGACCAGCGCAAGGAATCGGAAAACGGAATGCCGGGAGGTTATGAGGCCAGTGACTTTCTTTGGGGAAAATCTTCCGGCATTGCTCCGACTTCATCCATTATCCGTCTTGGATTTAAGCATAAGATGGCTTGTGTCAGAGTAAAACTCAGCAGGGGATTCGGATTTTCTGAAAGCGAATGGGAGGCGGTGCAGAAAGAAGTCGTAATACTTAATACAGTGAGAAAATCACTCATTGATCTCAGAACCGGAGTCGTGAAGCCATATGGCTATGCGTCAGGTTCAGGGATAATACCTTATAAGGACGGTACGGAGTATCGTGGAATTGTCGTTCCACAGACTGTAGGAGCAGAAAAGAATCTTATAAGCGTGACAGTAGAAGGAGAATCGTATTTTCTCAAAAAGAATGAAGACTTTGTCTATACTCCTTCCAAAATGCACAATTTTACAATAACTGTAAACAAGCGGTCTCCTGAAGAAGGACTTGATTTTGTGTTGTCAGCAGAGAGTATAACAGCCTGGGAAAACGACAAGATTTCGCATGATGCGGCTGCCAGGGAGTATGTCATAGTGGATGTAAAGGAACCAGGGACACTTGACAGGTGCATATCGGAGTCAGGAAAGAATATGGCAAATGTGAAGAATCTGAAGATTACAGGTCAGATAAATACCCGTGATTTCGCCATCATGAATTTTATGATGCCGTCTTTGTCTGCGCTGAATCTGAAAGAGGCTGTAATTGAGAAAGGAGAGTATGGAGTGTTGGAAGGTGTAGACACGCAATATTATCTTCCCAATGAGAATGATGAGATACCGCATCAGTCTTTTGCATACAATAAAACTTTGTCTGGAATAGTGTTTCCAGACAGATTGAGAAAGATAGGTGACAATGCGTTCTTGCATTGCGAAAATCTTACAGGATCAATTATAATTCCTGAAGGTGTTGAATATATCGGGGATCAGGCTTTCTTGTACGACAGTAGGCTGGACGGGGAACTGTTCCTGCCGTCAACTTTGAAAAAGATTGGTTTTTCAGCTTTTGATGGTTGCGGCTTTAGCTGTGAGCTCAAGTTGCCGGAAGGGTTGGAGAGTATAGGGAGAACTGCATTTGTCAGGTGTACAAATATGTACGGGAATCTCAAACTTCCCGCAGGATTGAAAGTTTTGGGGCTCGGAGCTTTTTGCGCCTGTAAGGGACTTACTGGCGAACTGGAGATACCGCAGAGCTTGAAGGTGATAGAAGCAGAAGTTTTCAGTGATTGTGGTTTTGACGGGACTCTTAAACTTCATGATGGTATTGAGTCAATAAGGGACAGGGCATTTTCAAACTGCAGTTTCAGAGGAGAACTGGTTTTGCCTGACAAGTTGCAGAGCATCGGAACGAATGCGTTTTATGGCAATAAGTTTTCAGGAGTTCTGTATTTGCCTGAAACACTTAATTATATAGGAGAATCAGCTTTTTGTATGAATAAAGGTTTTACAGGGAATCTTGTATTTCCTTCAAATGTAAGAGTAATTGGTAACTCTTCTTTTGCATATTGTGAATCTTTGGAAGGTTTGGTTTTCGGCCATGGGTTGGAGTCAATAGGCATAGGGGCTTTTACAGGATGTTCGAATATAAGAAGCATCAAGGCAAACGGAAACATTGCAGCAAAAGTCAAACAGAGTGCATTTGAAGGTATTCCCAAGGACATATTTACAGTGGAAGTCCCTGAAACTGCATTGCACGACTATCAGACTGCCGAAGGATGGAGAGAGTTCAAATATATTTCTCCGTACAGGAACTTTACAGTGATTCCAAATTCTGCTTCTGCCATAAATGCTTCTGTAACAAGGAATATCGAACTTGATTCAGAGTCTGAATGGTTCGTTGAAAAGCAGCCTGAATGGGTTACTTTGAGTCAGACTTCCGGAGTCGGGAAAACGGATCTGATGCTTACATTCAGCCGTATGCCGCAAGGAAACGGTACGAGGGAGGGTGAAGTGGTATTTGCACTTAAAGACAAGGATGTCAGAATAAGGTGCAATGTTACCCAGTATGATTATAAGTATGAAGAGGATGAATTCATTACTTTGCAGAAAGCTTCAAGAGGAGATGGAGTGAACATTGTCCTGCTTGGAGACGGGTACAGTGCTGAAGAGGTAAGTAAAGGGAAACTTGCCGGAAATCTTGAGGAAGCCTATCTGCATTTCTTCGATATAGAGCCATATCGGACATACAAGGACTATTTCAACGTATATATGGCGGTCTCTGTATCCGAAGAGTCCGGTATTGGAGGAGTCAATACATTTATTGACAATAAGTTCAATACCTGTATGAAGGAAGACCATAACCTGGGAGGAAGGAATGGTGAGAGTGATTACAAGTACATAACCGGCTATATTTGCGGACATTCTGAATTGACTTCCGGAGATCTGGACAAGGCTTTGGTCATAATGGTATTAAATACGGAAGATTACGGCAGTGTAAGCTATATATGGGATAATGGTTTTGCAATATCGTATTGTCCGGTAAGTAATTACAGCTATCCGTATGATTTCCGGGGAGTAATACAGCACGAGGCGGGCGGACACGGTTTCGGCAAACTTGGAGATGAGTCCGCGACTCACAACACCTTTATCAATGACTGTCACTGTACCTGCTGCGGGCATACTGCCGCTTTTAATGCAGCCAAGTCAAAAGGATGGTATGATAACTTGTCCCTTTCAGGTAAAATGAGCAGCGTTCCGTGGAGTCATTTGTTCGGAGTAGAAAAATACAAGGCATTTAATGATATGTATGAAGGAGGGTTTATGCATAGTCATGGTGTCTATAGGTCAGAAAAGAACAGTTGTATGAACAACTGTATCCCATATTACAGTACGATAAGCAGGGAGTCGATAGTAAAAAGGATAAAGTCTATGGCCGGAGAAAAATTTTCATTTGATGATTTCGTTGCAAATGACAAGACAGATGTTTCGAGGTCATCCTTGTCAGCAGGGCTGCCATTGGAGCCTGCTTATAAAGTGCATGCGGAGCAGAGTGCTCCTGTCCTTATGGGGCATTTGAACTAAAATGAACTTGAATACACTGAAAGTTAACTATAAATTTGCAAATAATATTGAAAATCAGCATGAGAAAACAATTATTTCTATTGATTTCTGTAGGCGTTATTCTTGCTGGCTGTAGCAGGTCTATCGACAATTTGACAAATTCAGAAGATTCTGACAATTTAACAAGTGAAACAGGCGGTATTCCTATCAAGATATCTACATTGCTTTGGACAAAGGTAAGTGACGGAAACTATGATTCCGGGGACAAAGTAGGTATTTATACTGTAAACTGGTCAGACGGAGTTTCAGAAAGTCTGGTACAGTCGGGCAATCATTTGGACAATATGGCTTTCACATTTGACGGAGCTGAATGGAAATCAGAACAAGAGGCTTATTGGAAGGATGATACTACGCCTGCCGATTTTTATTGCTACTATCCTTATATGTCTGGACTTCAGGATATACATTCTGTAGCTTTTTCAGTGAAGGAGGACCAGAGCAGCAGGGAAGATTACTATGCAAGCGAATTTTTATACGGACTGACTCGCGGTGCGAAACCGTCGAACCAGGCTGTGAGTATTACTACCAAGCATACTATGAGCAATCTGCTGATTTATCTCAAGCCCGGAAAGGGATATACGGAGGAGACTCTGGCAGCTGAGAAAATCGATATAACGATTACAGGAGTAAAGACATCTGCCATTATTGATCTGGCTACCGGAGTGGCTACTCCTGCCGGAGAGCCTGGCTCTCGAACCTACACTTTCAAGAAATATCATAAAATTGCAAATCACTGATAATCATATACTATCTAAAGTGCAGAGTAAATCTAAATCTTTCTGAATATCTTTTGCTATTCCAAATATTGGGTGTATATTTGGGTGTAGAATTTCAAACGCACCCAATTATGAATATCAAACGTAACATCATTTTTGCATTGGAAAGCCGGAAAAAGAACGGTGTGCCAATCGTAGAGAACGTACCCATCCGTATGCGTGTCATATACGCAAGCCAACGCATCGAGTTTACAACAGGCTACCGGATTGACGTAGCCAAATGGGATGCCGACAAACAACGGGTAAAGAACGGATGCACCAACAAACTAAAACAAAGCGCATCCGAAATCAATGCGGACTTGCTGAAATATTATGCCGAGATTCAAAACGTGTTCAAGGAGTTTGAGGTACAGGAAACCATGCCGACCACCCAACAGCTAAAGGATGCGTTCAACCTGCGGATGAAAGATACCAGCGAAGAGCAGCAGGAAGAAACACAGATAAGCTTTTGGGAGGTGTTCGATGAGTTTGTGAAGGAGTGTGGCAATCAGAATAACTGGACGGCATCCACCTACGAAAAATTTTCAGCAGTGAAAAACCACCTCAAAGAGTTCAAGGAAGATGTAACCTTTGAATACTTCAACGAGTTCGGCTTGAACGAGTATGTAAATTTCCTGCGTGACAAAAAGGATATGAGGAACAGCACCATCGGCAAACAGATGGGATTCCTCAAATGGTTTCTGCGCTGGAGCTTCAAGAAAGGGCATCATCAGAATATTGCATACGACACTTTCAAGCCCAAATTGAAAACCACCTCTAAAAAGGTGATATTCCTGACTTGGGACGAATTGAACAGACTGAAAGATTATCAGATACCGAAAGACAAACAATATCTGGAGCGTGTCAGGGACGTTTTTCTGTTCTGTTGCTTCACAAGCCTGCGATATTCAGATGTTCGCAACCTGAAAAGAAGCGATGTGAAGTCCGACCACATCGAAGTTACCACTGTCAAAACGGCAGACAGCCTGATAATTGAACTGAACGACCACAGCAAAGCCATACTTGAAAAATACAAGGAAGTCCATTTTGAAAACCACATGGCACTGCCTGTTATCAGCAATCAGAAGATGAACGATTATTTGAAAGAACTGGGGGAACTGGCTGAAATCAACGAACCTGTACGGGAAACTTATTATAAAGGGAATGAACGTATAGATGAAGTCACACCCAAATACGCACTGTTAACCACTCATGCAGGAAGAAGAACATTCATCTGTAATGCGCTGGCTCTCGGTATTCCGGCACAGGTCGTAATGAAATGGACGGGGCATAGTGACTATAAAGCCATGAAACCCTATATTGACATAGCAGATGATATTAAGGCTAATGCCATGAACAAGTTTAACCAACTATAAAAGTATCAATCAGTTTCATAGATTATCAGCTATTTGAATTATATTTGCGACAACAATAAACATTAGAATGGAAAATAACAGAGAATATCATATAGGAAGAACGGACTTTGACGCATTTGTTCATGCTGTCGGTTCGGAAATAGAACAGGCGCAAGTCCGGCTGATTACCGCAGCCAATGCGCAAATGCTGTTCCATTACTGGAAAATGGGCAACTATATCCTGTATCATCAAAACTTGCAAGGCTGGGGAAGCAAAATCATCAAGCAACTGGCTAAGGCTATCCGTTTCAATTATCCTGAAAAGAAAGGCTATTCGGAGCGCAACCTTACCTATATGTGCCAATTTGCACGGTCATATCCGCTGAACGTACTACGCAGCTTCATTGATACAGATGCAAGACTGTCTGTTCCAAGCATACAGAATGTTACAGATGAAGTCCTGAAACTAAACAACGGACAATTTACGCAGGAACTTACTGCGCAAATACAATCCGCTGATTGTCAGTCCTTAGAATTTACGCAGGAAGCTCCTGCGCAAATTCAGGATGTGGCGAAAACTGTTTCTGCCATTTACAGAATGGAGATTAAGGAGATAGAAAAATTTTTCTTGACCTCCCCTGTTGCCAGAATAAACTGGGCAAGCCAAATGGTTATACTTGACAGTTCGTTGCCGTTAGGTGTGAGATATTGGTACATGAAACAGTCTGTAGAAATGGGCTGGAGCAGCAATGTGCTTAAAATACAAATTGAAACCAACCTATATAACAGACAAATCAGCAACAACAAGGTAAACAATTTCACAGCCACACTTCCGGCACCACAAAGTGACCTTGCCAATTATCTGTTGAAAGACCCGTATATATTTGATTTGGCAGGAGCAAAAGAAAAGGCAGATGAAAGGGATATAGAGGAACAACTGGTAAAACACGTTGCCCGTTATTTGTTGGAAATGGGCAACGGATTCGCCTTTGTCGCCCGGCAGAAGCATTTTCAAATAGGTAACAGTGATTTCTTTGCCGACTTGATTCTATATTCTATTCC
>URDD01000038.1 GCA_900546395.1 uncultured Bacteroidales bacterium
CCGAAATATACTCCATTTCATCCAGCAAAGACCTCAACGGCAACTGGGTCGTCTTGAACGTAAATTTCCTTGAATACAGTGTTTTATCCCCGACGTCAAACTTAACTCCATACCACCGGCTCAAAACATCGGTAACCTCTCCGAGACTGGAATTACGGAATGATATTATATTTTTCGTCCAAAGTGATGCGCTTTCAGGGTTATCCATTCTGTTGATTGATACTTTACGTGTAACCCTGTCAAAGGACAGTTTTTCCGAAGGACTTATAGAATATTTGAAGTCACCGGCTTCAAATGTCACTTCTCCGTCCAGAAGAACTATATCGATATTATTTCTTTCCGGATAAGCCTCAACATTGAAAGTAGTTCCATAGACTTTAAGCTCTGTATCAAAAATATTCACTACGAACGGACGCCTGGCGTTCTTTTCCACTTCAAAAAAAGCTTCACCCTCCAGTTTTATATTCCTTTCTGCAATTCCCCAAAACTGCGGATAAGAAATTTTCGCTCCGGCATTAAGGTAAACTTTGGTCCCGTCCTGAAACACCATTACCTTCCTTTCTCCCACTCTTGCCGATTCTGTCTTGATGTCAGATTCGGCCCAAAGGGTATGCCCGAGTCTGGAATCTATATTATGCCATACCAGTAAGATCAAGACTACAGGAACAAGAAATACTACGGAATAAAGAATCACCTTCTTTCTCCTTTTTATTCTGAAGACCTGATCCATTTTCAGATGCAGATTTTCAAGAATCTCCTCCGAGGGAACATCGTTATCTTTCATAAATCTGATGTCCTCAGCTTTTATTTCACTGAGTGCCTGCTCTATCACTTCTTTGTCTTTTACCGTCATAATGAAAATAATAACAAAAATGTCTTCAAATCCTTCATTTTATTCCTCAAAGCTTTTATAGCCAGCCTATAGTGTACGTTCACTGTATTCAGAGACAGCCCCATATTTTCAGCTATATCACTATTGCTCACACCTTTACGTCTTTCTTTTGCAACTATTTTCTGCTGCATCGGCAAACTATCTATCGCATCATCCAAAAGCATTTGCATTTCCTTTTTATCTGCACGGTCAAGCACTTCCGCACCTTCACACAAGCCATTGTCAATAAATATATTATAATTATTGACAAGCCTTGTCTGATAGTTTCTTATATAATTCAGGACTCTGTTTCGTGTCATTGAATACAAATAACTTTTGAAGTTTATATCTTCAGGCAGCAAATCCCCATGTTCCCAAACCTTCAGAAAAACTTCCTGTATTATATCCGAAGCATCATCCTTATTTTTTATAATATTGCAGGCAAATACAAATAAATGTCTGTGATACTTCATATAAATGGTATCAAATGCCATCCTGTCGTACTTTCTGATACGGCAAAGCAATTCCTTGTCGCTCAAACTGTCCTGCAGAACATTATCCTTTTCCATCTATATGACACTTATGAATACGAAAAATGTTAATTACTGTCGTGTAATACGTGCACCAAGAGCATTGAGGCGGAGGTCAATATCTTCATATCCTCTGTCAATCTGCTCTATATTACCGATAATACTTGTACCGCTTGCAGACATGGCTGCTATCAAAAGAGCAATACCGGCCCTGATGTCAGGAGATACCATATTGCCTGGCTTGAGTCTGAAATTGTGGTCGTGACCTATGACGACAGCCCTGTGCGGGTCACACAGAATAATCTGCGCACCCATATCTATAAGCTTGTCAACAAAGAAAAGACGGCTTTCGAACATCTTCTGGTGAATCAGCACACTGCCCTTGCACTGGGTGGCTACAACAAGCATCACACTGAGAAGATCCGGAGTAAGTCCCGGCCATGGAGCATCCGCCATAGTCATAATGGAACCGTCAAGGAAAGATTCTATGACATAACTCTCCTGCTCAGGGATGAAAATATCAGAACCGCGTTCTTCCAGATTCACTCCGAGCCTGCGGAATGACTCCGGGATAATGCCAAGATTTTCAGGAGATACATCCTTGATAGTTATGGAACTGCGGTTAAGGGCAGCCATTCCTATAAAACTTCCCACTTCTATCATATCTGGAAGAATCACATGCTCAGTACCATGAAGGCTGTCCACACCATGAACGGTGAGCATATTGGACCCTATACCTTCTATGCTGGCCCCCATAGAGACAAGCATCCTGGATAGTTGCTGTATATATGGCTCACAGGCGGCATTGTAAATTACAGTCTTTCCTTGAGAAAGAGAAGCCGCCATCAGAATATTGGCAGTACCTGTCACCGAGGCCTCGTCCAACAGCATATATTTTCCTCTGAGTCTGTCACCTGAAGATACACTCAAATGAAAAGCCCTGAGATTCTGGTCATACTCAAGAGAGGCTCCAAGATTAACCATGCCTGTTATGTGCGTATCTACACGTCGTCTTCCGATCTTGTCTCCGCCCGGCTTGGGAAAATAAGCATGGCCGAAGCGCGCCAGAAGAGGGCCTACTACCATAACAGAGCCACGAAGTGACGCGCACTTATGTACAAAATCCTCGCTCTCTATATAAGCTGTATCTACAGAATCCGCCTTGAAAGTATATTTTCCTTTTTCATGCCTGGTCACCTTAACACCCATTCCTTCCAAAAGCAGAATGAGATTCCTGACATCAAGGATTTCAGGAACATTGGAAATAGTAACCTCCTCATCTGTGAGAAGAACTGCACTTATCACTTCCAGTGCTTCGTTTTTTGCTCCCTGCGGTCTGATAGTCCCGCTCAGTTTATGTCCTCCTTCTATAACAAAAGAACTCATATTCCAATATTTATATGGTCAGTAAAACAATTCATTAGAATCCAACATGGCAAAAAATCAGAGTATATGCTCAACTTCCGGATGAAGTTCTATGCCGAATCTACTCTTCACGGATGCCACAATCTTGTTTTCAAGAGCAACAACCTCGTCTGGAGAGGCTTTTCCAGTAAAGTTGACTATAACAAGAGGCTGCTTCTCATAAACAGCTACATTTCCCTCCCTGTATCCTTTCCAGCCGCACTGGTCAATAAGCCATGCAGCAGGAATCTTGACAAAACCGGAGCCTGCATCATAATGAGGTACAATGTATTCGTCTCCATTATGAGCCCGTGCATAATTGGCCACTCTGTCATAGTCTGATTTAGGGACTACAGGATTTTTGAAGAAACTTCCTGCACTGCCCATTACAGACGGAGACGGCAGTTTTGAATCCCGGATACCGGTAACAGTCCTGCGTACAAGTCCCGGAGTTATTACTCCAGAGGGTGCTGCTGATTCTACAGCACTGCGGACATGTCCGTAATCCAGTCTGGGCCTTGGTACTTCTGAAAGCCGGAATACTACAGAGGTGACTATATAGCGTCCTTTGGCTGTATCTTTGAAGATTGAATCACGATAGCCGTAACGGCATTCAGCGACACCGAATACACGGGATGCCCCGGTAAGCGTGTCAAAACACCTGACCTCACGGATCATATCACATACTTCCACACCATATGCTCCGATATTCTGCACTGCTGCCGCCCCGACTTCTCCAGGAATTCCTGAAAGGTTTTCAGGTCCCCATAGCCCTTTTTCCGCACACCATGCACAGAAATCATCCCAGATGACACCCGCTCCTGCCTCTACTATAACCTCTCCGTTCTCAGAAGATGATAGCTCATTTATGAAAGAGATACCTGAATGAAAGACAGTCCCGGGAAAATCACGGGTAAACAACAGGTTGCTTCCTCCCCCGATATGCATAAAAGGCTGAGGAAACTCGGGCCTGGATAAAGAAGGGACACAGTCCGATTCACAGAAAACCCCTTTCAGCTGCTCTACCGAATCATATTCGACGAAACAGGCACAATACACCTTCATCCCGAAGGTGTTCATGCCTGTAAGATCCTTGTCGTATTCTGTCTTCATACCATAACAGACTAGCATTTAACCTATTTCAGCTCCGTTGGAAAGAGTTTCCTGAGGAGTGACAAAACGCATCTTGCCGTCTCCCTGGCGGGCCATAAGAATCATACCCTTGGATTCAATGCCACGGATTTTGCGCGGTGCGAGATTGGCAAGAATACAAATCTGCTTTCCTACCATATCTTCAGGGGCATAATATTCTGCAATGCCAGAAACAATGACGCGTGTATCTATTCCTGTATCAATCGTAAGCTTCAGCAATTTGTCTGTCTTTGGAACTCTCTCAGCTTCAAGCACGGTAGCAGTACGGATATCCATCTTCTCGAAATCATCAAAGGTACACTCTGCTTTCTGAGGCGCCACTTTCGCAGCCTCAACTGCTGCCTGGGCCGCCTCGTTGGCTTTTCTTGTGTCTTCAAGACGCTGAATCTGAGCATCTACTACTGTATCCTCAATCTTTGAGAAAAGAAGCGCAGCTTCACCGAGCTGATGACCGGCAGGAAGGATTGCAGTATTTCCAAGGCTGTTCCATGACAGGGTGACATCAAAAGTCTGCGCCGCAGACATTCCTGCGGATACAGTATGAAGTGCAGCCGACTCCCCTTCTTTATAAATATTTACCCCGCAAGTACCTTCTTCACCTTTTCTATAATCAGAGCCGGCATTCATGCCGACATTCAGAATTTCACGGAGTTTCTGCGCCGAGAACGGGAGGAAAGGCTCGAATGCCACTGCCAGATCAGCACAGATCTGAAGAGATACGTTCAGTATTGATGCTGTCCTGTCCATATCAGTCTTGGCGACTTTCCAAGGCTCGGTATCAGTAAGGTACTTGTTACCAAGACGTGCTATATTCATCGCTTCCTTAAGAGCCTCGCGGAACTTGTAGTTTTCAATATTTTCCTCTATAGACTTTTTCAGTGCAGGTATCTGGGACAAGGTTTCAGCATCTATTGCCTCAGGTTTCAAGTCTGCAGGCACCTTACCTCCGAAATATTTGTGAGTAAGGACAACTGCCCTGTTTACAAAGTTTCCGAGAATTGCAACCAGTTCACTATTGTTGCGTGCCTGGAAATCTTTCCATGTAAAATCATTGTCCTTTGTCTCAGGAGCATTTGCACAGAGTACATATCTGAGCACATCTTCCTGCCCGGGGAACTGCTCAAGATACTCGTTGAGCCATACAGCCCAGTTTTTGGATGTAGATATCTTGTTGCTTTCCAGATTCAGGAACTCATTTGCCGGAACATTGTCCGGAAGGATATAGTCTCCGTATGCCTTCAGCATTGAAGGAAAAACAATACAGTGGAAAACAATATTGTCCTTTCCTATGAAATGAACAAGTTTCGTATCTTCTGACTTCCACCATTTCTCCCAACTCTGAGGAAGGAGCTCCTTTGTATTTGAAATATAACCGATAGGAGCATCAAACCACACATAAAGGACCTTGCCCTCAGCACCTTCTACTGGTACAGGGACGCCCCAGTCCAAATCACGGCTGACAGCGCGTGGCTGGAGGCCCCCGTCAATCCAGGACTTGCACTGGCCATACACATTTGTCCTCCATTCCTTGTGTCCGTCAAGGATCCACTCTTTCAGCCAAGGCTCGTACTGGTCTAAAGGCAGATACCAGTGCTTTGTCTTTTTCTTTACCGGCTCGCTTCCGCTCAGGGCCGAACGCGGATTGATCAGTTCGTCAGGACTGAGAGTGCTTCCGCATTTTTCACACTGGTCACCATAAGCGCCTTCTGCACCACACTTAGGACAGGTTCCGGTAATATAACGGTCTGCAAGGAATGTCTTAGCCTCCGTATCATAATACTGCTCGCTTTCCTTCTCGATGAATTTGCCATCATCGTACATCTTTCTGAAAAACTCTGATGCAGTCTCAGCATGTACCTTTGAAGAAGTCCTTGAATAAATGTCGAAATTGATACCAAGTCCGGCAAAAGACTTCTTAATAATATTGTGATATCTGTCAACAACATCCTGAGGTGTACAACCTTCCTTTTTTGCCTTTATGGTAATCGGGACACCGTGCTCGTCAGAACCGCAGACAAACAGCACATCTTCTCCGCGCATTCTCAGATATCTGACATAAACGTCAGCCGGAACATAGACTCCGGCAAGATGACCGATATGCACCGGGCCGTTTGCATATGGAAGCGCACAGGTAACCAATGTGCGACCGTAATTTTCTTTTTTCATATCTAAAATATATTATCTACCTAACTTATTATTAACCATTAATTTGGTTCTATTCCACAAATTAATCTCATTCAGTATTTCCACCTGTTTCTGCGCATCATCCCCTGCAGCAGCCAGATCAGACGACAGTGAGATCAGTTTCTTTTCTATCCTCTTTACCTGATATGCCAGAAGCGCTTTGGGGACAAAAGTGACAAGCTGGGTAGAGAGCGCAGTAAGTGAATTCCTGTAATTCTGCACAGTTATCATATACTTCTCTACCAGAAGATCCGCTACAATATCAGACACGGACTTGTCAGGACTGTTCATCAGGATTTTCTGTATCTGTCCCTGCGGCATACCTTCATCGTACATTCTGAAATATTCGTCATAAACGCGACGGTACATCGAATTGGTAAAGACAACAGAATCTGCAGCCAATGCTGAATCTATAAACTCTGCAACTGTAACAGACTCTCCTCCAGCAACATAAAACTCAGAATCCGAATCAAATGCCATATGTTCTTCACCATGCTCTATTATAAAGCCCAACAGTTCTTTTTCACATGGTTCCAGAATCTTATCCTCAAAAACACGGGCAGGTATATCTGTCTTTAAATCCCGGGAAATACCAGTATTCACACTGCTGCCCGAAATATAACCGTCACGATATCCGTCAGTTTCACCTTCATCCCCGGACTCACGCCTGCGCCTGTACTCACTCTGCTTTTTATCAGCTACCAATATCTCTGTCCTTGTTTTCAATATTCTCTCAAACAAGATACCGGACTCAATATTGAATTTCGATGCAGTCATTTCGACATATACGGAACGCTTGACGGCATCAGGAATCAGAGCAATAGTATCAGCGATGTCATTTATAAGTTCAGCCTTCTTCAAAGGATCATTGCCGGCCTGTCCGAGCAGAAGATCAGATTTGAATCCTATAAAATCCTGTTCATGGGCAGCAATATACGAATTTGTCTCATCCAGCGTATTCTTTCTGGCAAAAGAATCAGGGTCTTCTCCATCCGGAAGCAGAACGACCTTTACATTAAGGCCTTCCTTCAGCACAAGACCGATTCCACGCAGTGCTGCATGAATACCTGCAGAGTCACCGTCATATATTATGGTTACATTAGAAGTGAACTTCCGTATAAGCCTTATCTGCTCTACAGTCAGCGATGTACCGCTCGACGCCACTACATTGGTAATACCGAGCTGGCACATAGACAGCACATCCAGATAACCTTCTACAAGAAAGCACTTGTCCTGTCTGGAGATCTCATTCTTAGCGAAATATATTCCATACAGAGACCTGCTTTTCACATAAATCTCTGTCTCTGGAGAATTTACATACTTAGCTACTGTCTTGTCAGTCCTGAGCGTACGGCCTCCGAATGCTATTACCCTTCCGCTTACAGAATGGATAGGGAACATCACTCTGTCATAAAACCTGTCAGTCAGGGAACCGTCATCTCTTTTCACGGACAACCCTGTATCGATGAGGAACTCTTCTTTGTATCCAGCTTTCCTGGCAGTATCAGAAAGAGCCCTCTTAGAGGACGGTGACCATCCCAGGCCGAATTTTCTTATAGTCGCATCTTCCAGACCGCGAGACTTGAAATAGGCATATCCTACAGAGTGACCTTCAGGAGACGAAAGGCTGTCCGAAAAAAAGCCTGCAGCAAATTCAGACGTAAGATAAAGACTTTCACTGCGCTGTCTCTTTGCAATTTCCTCAGCACTCTCTTCTTTCTCAACGACTTCAATATTATATTTTCTCGCAAGATATTTCAACGCCTCGTTGTATGACAGGCTCTCGTGTTCCATAACAAAGCCGACAGCCGTACCGGCCTTTCCGCATCCGAAACATTTATATATTCCCTTTGCCGGAGACACATAGAATGACGGTGTCTTTTCGTTATGAAAGGGACAGCACGCAATAAAATTCGTCCCTCTTTTTTTCAGAGAGACGAAATCGCCGACCACATCCACAATCTGCGCAGCGTCAAGTATTCTGTCAACTGTTTCCCGGGGAATCATATTCAGATTTTCTCGTAATCGACATCCTTGACCCCGCGGTCATCATCTGAATCTTTCTTCTTTTCACCCACAGGCGTGTTGAACTTTATCTCATACTCCTTCATAGCCTTGTGCATATTCCAACTGGAAACCAATTCTGAGACACCATAAAGAAGAAGGGCAATACCTACTACTACTGTAAGAAACTCCCCCAAGCCGAACGGATGAAAAATCACCATTGCACCTCCTACAGCACATAATACAGGCATAACATAGGCCCAGACTCCCACTGTTATAACCTTGCTTGCGCTCAAAAGAGCTGAAATATGAAAAATTCCGAAAAGCATGAGCACAAGACCTATGACAAACATAACCACACTTGCCACCTCAGCCGGAAACATGAAAATAACCACGCCAAGTATTATGTCCACAACTGTACTGGTAAGCATCAGCGGAAATCCTCCGTTCTGCCTGTTCACGAATCCGAAAATCAGAGAAACCAGACCTGAAGCGATGAGAAAAGCAGCAATTACCTGAACTACAATCCTAAGGGCGGATGAAGGAAATGCCATAATCACACCTCCCAGCACCATAGCAGCCACAGCCCTCAACAGACCGCCTGTTTTATTTCTGAAACCGAATGTTATCATATTTAACGTTGTTTATAAATCATTTTGCGAAGTTAACAATTATTCCCCAATATTTGCTATTTTCGCACCCCAATAATTAAATGACCATGAAGCCTGATATAGAGATTGCACGAAGCGTAAAGTTAAGGGAAACAGCAGATCTGGCTGCAGAATACGGAATCCCCGAAAAGATGACAGAACCATACGGAAGACATATAGCCAAAATACCTTATACACTGATAGATGAGGCAAAAGTCAAAAAGAGCAAGCTGATACTGGTGACTGCCATTACCGCCACCAAGACAGGAATAGGAAAAACTACCGCTTCCATAGGACTGGCTTTAGGGCTGAGAAAACTTGGCAAAAAAGCCACTCTCGCCTTAAGGGAGCCTTCACTCGGACCTTGTTTCGGCATGAAGGGTGGAGCTGCTGGCGGAGGATACGCACAGGTCGTACCTATGGAAAAAATCAATCTTCACTTCACCGGTGACTTTCATGCAGTAACTTCAGCCCACAATATGATAGCAGCCTTGCTGGACAACTATCTTTACCAGCATCAGGCCGAAGGATTTGCACTTAAGGAAATCCTGTGGAAGAGAGTACTTGATGTAAATGACAGATCCCTGCGCAGCATAGTGACTGGACTTGGTCCAAGAACTAACGGACTGGTTCAGGAATCCGGTTTTGATATCACTCCGGCATCAGAAATAATGGCTATACTATGCCTTAGCGAGAATACCGGCGACCTGAAAAAAAGAATAGGGAACATTCTCCTCGGCTACACTTTTGATGGAAAGCCATTCACTGTCAAAGATATGGGAATAGAAGGCGCTATTGCCGCACTTCTCCTTGAAGCTGTCAACCCTAATATGGCTCAGACTACAGAGGGGGGAGCCGCATTCATTCATGGCGGTCCTTTTGCAAATATAGCTCACGGATGCAACTCGGTACTGGCAACAAAAATGGCCATGAACTATGGGGAATATGCCATTACCGAAGCCGGCTTCGGAGCAGACCTCGGAGCAGAGAAATTTCTGAACATAAAATGCAGGAAAAGCGGAATAAAGCCTGACCTGACTCTTCTTGTGGTTTCACTTCAGGGACTTAAAATGCACGGCAGTGTAAGTATCGACAAAATCAAGGAACCGTCTCTTGAAGGAGTCAGAAAAGGCTTCTGCAATATGGACAGACATATAGAAAACCTGCAGGCATTCGGACAGACAGTAATGGTATGCTTCAACAAATATGCATCAGATACTCCGGAAGAAATAGAGCTTGTAAGACAGCACTGCGAAGAGGCAGGAGTCACCTTTGCCGTGAATGACGCATATGCCAAAGGCGGCGATGGAGCTCTGGAACTTGCTGAAATGGTAATCAAAACTATAGAGAAGAATCCTTCCTCACCTGTCAGATATACATATTCAGACAACGACAGCTTATGCACTAAAATAGAAAAGGTGGCACACAACATCTACAGAGCGGGAAATGTATCTTTCAGCAAGACAGCCCTGAAAAAGATAGCTGCTGCCGAGGATATGGGAATGACACATTTTCCTGTCTGCATAGCAAAGACACAGTACTCGTTTTCTCAGGACCAGACGGCATACGGTGCACCAGAGGGATTTGAGTTTGATATCAAAGACATTGTCATCAATGCCGGAGCTGAAATGATTGTCGCGATTGCCGGAGACATAATCCGAATGCCAGGACTTCCGAAACACCCTCAGGCTTTGGACATAGATGTCAACAACGGATATATAGACGGACTAAGCTAATGAAACTTTTCGACAATCATAATCACAGCCAATTCTCATTTGACGGGAAAAGGACAACAGTGGAAAAATCGGCAAGGTCAGCTTTTGAAAAAGGGCTGGCCGGCCTTTGCTTCACAGACCATTGCGACCTTTATGTACCTCCTATGAAAGCTGAATATGAGAATAAACTTCCAGAAGAATTTGACATAAAGGAACAGCAGGATGAAATCGACAGAGTCAACGGACTGTTTCAGAACTCCTGCCCTGAAACAGGATTCAGAATTTTCAAAGGAATAGAAATAGGACTGCAGCGCAATTGCCGGGAACAAATAAAGGAACTTCTCTCCAAACATAAATTTGACCAGGTCATAGCATCTGTCCACTATATAGATGACACTGATCCGTTCTATGGAGGATATTATGAAGGCAAGGACTGGAAAACAGCTTATGGCCACTATCTTGAAACCATTTACGAAGAAATGACATGGCTTGGAGATTTCGACATAATGGGACATTATGACTATGTGACAAGATATGCTCCATTTCCTCAGACAAGCATAATGTACAAAGATTTCAGCGACATTCTTGATGCAATGCTGAGATTTCTGGCGGAAGAAGGAAAGGCTTTGGAAATAAATACAAAGACCTATCAGGAATATAAAGGACGGACACCCCTTCTTGACGACAATATCTTACTCAGATTCAGGGAACTTGGAGGAGAAGCCATCAGTCTTGGCTCCGATTCTCATGACCCTTTCCGTACCGGTGAACATTTCATTCTTTTCGCAGAAAAAATAAAATCGCTGGGATTCAGATATACGGCGCATTTCGAATCCCGCCGTCTTGTAATGACAAAACTGTGAAGTGGCAACGAATATCAGTTTGCCACTTCACACAAAAACTTCAGCCTGACAAGGCGCACTTCAAATTCATCATAGCTGCTGCCAAGTTCCTGCATAGCATCATCCAGGGAATCTGACTCTGCGTCTTCCATAAAGTAGTCATAGATATCATCTACGACATCATCATCCACTGTCTGTTCTATATAGTAGTCCAAATCCAGTTTGGTTCCGGAATATACTATGGCCTCAAGTTCATCCATAAGTTCATCCATTTCAAGACCTTTTGCTTCTGCTATATCGTCCAAGGAATGCTTTCTGTCCACACTCTGGATAATGAAGACCTTGTTGGCAGATTTATTTACAACGGATTTCAGGACAAAGTCGTCAGGACGCGTAATATCATTTTCCTCGACATACTTCTTTATCAGCTTCAGAAACTCAGAACCGAACTTTTTCGCCTTGCCTTCACCTACGCCCTGACAATTCTTTATTTCTTCTTCCGTCACAGGATACATGATGCACATATCTTCCAAAGACGCATCTCCAAAAATCACCCATGGCTGAAGTTTTTGCTTTTTGGCCATATCTCTCCTGAGATCCTTCAACATTGAAAGCAACGTCGCATCACAACCGCCGCCTTTTGACGCACCGGCAGGAAGTGATTCATCATCATCATCCTCACCCTCGACAAAATCCCTCTCGCCCGTAAGCATAAGTTCATATGGATGTTCAAAAAACTCTTTTCCCTGATCAGTCACGGAAATAAGCCCATAAGACTCAATATCCTTGTTCAGAAAATGAAGAACTACACCCTGATGAATTACAGCACACCAGAAACGTACATTATGTTCTTTTCCGGCACCGAAAAACTCAAGTTTGTCATGTCTGTATGATTTTATCAACGAATTGGATACGCCGGCCAATATATTTGCCAGATGCTCTATCTTGAAAGTCGCCGGCATTGAGAGAATAAGCTCTATCACCATAGACATCTCGTTCCTTCCATCAAATTTCTTTTTTGGATGGAGGCAATTGTCACAGGCTCCGCAATTTTCCTGCGGATAATCCTCACCGAAATAATTAAGCAACAATTTTCTCCTGCACTGGTTAGATTCTGCATATGACACGACTTCCAGCAACAGCTGCTTTCCGATTTCCTGCTCAGCGACAGGTTTGCCCTGCATGAATTTCTCCAGTTTCTGGATATCCTTATATCTGTAAAACGCAAGACAAATGCCTTCCTTACCGTCACGTCCTGCGCGGCCGGTCTCCTGATAATAGCCTTCAATACTCTTTGGAATGTCATAATGGATTACAAAACGTACATCCGGCTTGTCTATACCCATGCCGAAGGCTATGGTAGCCACTATCACATCCACTTCCTCCATCAGGAACATATCCTGGTTTTCAGCCCTTGTCTTGGCATCAAGTCCGGCATGATAAGGGAGAGCTTTTATTCCGTTTATATTGAGCAGTTCTGCAAGCTCCTCCACCTTCTTACGGCTAAGACAGTATATAATTCCAGACTTTCCCGGATGCTGCTTGATAAATTTGATTATCTCTCGCTTGGGATCTGATTTGTCCCTTATTTCATAATATAGATTAGGTCTGTTGAATGAGGACTTGAAAACTTTTGCATCCATCATACCCAGATTCTTCTGTATATCACTCTGCACTTTAGGAGTCGCCGTTGCAGTAAGGGCTATTATCGGTGCTCTTCCTATTTCTTCTGTTATAGCCTTTATCCTGCGGTACTCCGGTCTGAAGTCATGTCCCCACTCTGAGATACAGTGAGCCTCATCTACCGCATAGAACGAAATCTTTATTTCCTTGAGCAGCGCTATATTCTCAGGCTTGGTCAGAGACTCCGGTGCCACATACAAAAGTTTCGTTCTGCCTGAAAGAAGATCTTCCTTCACCTCATTGAGTTGAGTCCTCGACAATGAAGAGTTCAGAAAATGGGCGATTCCTTCGTTTCCCGACACAAAACCTCTGATGGCATCCACCTGATTCTTCATAAGGGCAATGAGCGGAGAAATGACTATAGCCGTTCCGTCCATAACCAGTGCAGGCAACTGATAACACAGTGACTTGCCGCCTCCGGTAGGCATTATAACAAAAGCATCTCCACCAGAAACAAGATGTCTGACAATCTTTTCCTGATCACCTTTAAAAGAATCGAAGCCGAAAAACTCCTTCAATTTCCCTTGAAGAGTTGAAGAATCTATATCCATAAAATGAAACAATTATTCAACTAAATTATACAATATTTTTTTCAGCAGCAAATTTTTCATCAGGTTATTGACTTACTATCTTGTCAGTATAAAGGAGTCACCAACAATTTGAACGCCACTTTCAAGTCCTTGTAAAGTTAATCGGCTACAAAATTGTCTTTTGCCGTACATTGAAACGGACAATTATAAACGGGTATGAAAGCAATGTGCAGTGAAGATTGGAGAGATAAGTTGTCATCAGGAGTCCGGATAACTCTATTCCAACGTAACATCATCCCAAAAGGCTACGCCTTTGCCGTTATGTTCCAGTGAGATGACAACCCATGGATTCTCGGCAGTGAATGAAACTTCCATATAGGCGTATCGTCCTTCTGAATAGCCATAAAGAAGTTCCTTTTCTGCAGTCCGTCCATACAGGCTATACCCCATAGCCCTCAGATATGCCTTGGGAGCCTCCTGACCTGCTGTCTTTTCCAGCCTGACCCATACGGAGACTTTATATTGCCTGCCTGGGACAAGGCCTTCTACAAGCCTGCGGCAGCGATTTGCCGTAATTCCGCCCTTATCATAGATTCCTGTACCCTTGAAATCAATAGCAGACATTTTCAGACAATGTACACCTGAAAACGCACCATCTGAGACAATTGACACATAGTCCCATTCTTTTGGCTCGACACGTCCGATTCCTTCAAAGGAACGGCCTCGGAATGTCACTACCCAGCCGCGCGACTTGTCCGGATTCGGACTCTCGAATCCTCCGTTTATACCCTTTGACAAGGCATGGGCACGGGGATGCCACAAGTCACGGTACACACTATATTCAGGTTCATGCACTTTGAAGCCAGAACCGACGGGAGTGTTCAGATCCACAAGATTGTATTCACCTCCGCTTGACAAAGAGCCGGCAAGGGAATAGACCACTATGTACTTAAGTCCTAGTGCCTTCATCTGAATAAGGTCATTACCAGCCCAATAGGCCTTGAACCTGTGCATATCATCTTCCGTAGCTTCCGGATAGACATATCTTAAAGTCATTCGCGTACCGTTCTCATGTACGAGTGCAGGTTTTCTCGGATATCCGGCACATTCAGCCTCATCCATATATTTCCAGAGATCCATTTCAGTATGACGGCCGTCTTCTCCTATATCAACGTGCTTATGAAAAGCAAAATAGTCGCAATACTTTGTGATACCTGCAAGCAGGACCTGCCGCCCGCTGGAGGTATAAGTATCGTTATCCTGAAGCATACATAGGGGAGAAGAAGCAACTTTGATATCAGGATTCACACTTTTCAAAACCCGGTATGTCACTTCCTGTACCCTCATTATCTGATCTGTAGTGAGAGGAGGCACCCCATTCACTCTCTGCCCTTCATTGTCAGGCTCATTCATCGGGCAATAGTAAAGCGGTGAATTTCCATACCTGGAAGCCACCATTTTTATATACCATTCTGCATTCTTCTCCCATTCCGATCCATAATTGTCCGGATTATCAACAAGAGCATCCACCTTTAACTGCAGACAATAGCGCAGGCCGGCAACTGCAAGTTCATTGAAAACCTTGTCATTGTATGAGAAGTCGTATGACTGGCCGAAAGAAACAGGTTTTATGGAACCATATGAGTTCCACATAGCTTCCCTTGAACCTATGCACTGCATGTCGAGAAGATGACTGATGATTGCTCTCCTTTTATTGTTATTTGGAATCTCATATTCCGGCCAGCGGTTGAATGAAAAGAGGGAAAGGTTGCCGTTGAATATGACGTTGTTTTCAAAATACTCCTCTTCCGAGGAATCGTCCGTGCAAAGAACATCTTTCCTGCATGATGCAGGAAAGATTATCAGCAGAGTCAACAGCAAGAAACATTTATGCTTCTGCATTTTCATTATATATCGACCAAGTTTTCGTGTAAAATAACCTTATTATGGAAAATTATAATTCTACAGTCTTTTCAAGGAGAATGTTGTCAGAAGAGGTACCGACAAGGATACGGTATTTGCCAGGATCGCACCTGAAGCTATCGGTATCAGTATCATAATATGAGAACGAGGAAGCATCCAGGGCTATTTCAATGCGTATCTTTTCGCCTTTCTTTATGAATTTCTTTTCAAATCCTTTGAGTTCCTTGTACGGTCTTTCAACTGACGGCCTGACTGGAGCCACATATAATTGTGCTGTTTCAGCACCGTCTCGATTGCCAATGTTCTCCACATCAAAGATGACATTGAAAGCATCCTTCCCCGTCTTCTCAACTTTAAGCCCCGAATACTTGAAATCAGTATAGGAAAGTCCGTGTCCGAAAGCAAACAAAGGTTTGGTTTCACTGACATCATAATGTCTGTATCCCATAAAAAGGCCTTCACCATATGCAACCCTCTTGTTCCCGTCAGAGTCGTAATAATAAGATGAGGCCGGATTCTCCTCCCATTTTCTGTCAAAGGTCACAGGAAGTTTGCCGGAAGGATTGGTCTTTCCGAAAAGAATCTCGGCAATAGCTGTTCCTCCTTCCTGACCTGCAAACCAGATATGGAGAAGCGACGGAATCTTATCAATCCAGCGTGTCATGTCCACTCCTGCACCGGAGTTCACAAGCACCACGGTCTTCGGATTGGCGGCAGCTACACATTGCACGAGACTATCCTGGTACTGAGGCAATTCGAAAGGCCTGTCATTGCTTTCTCTCTCGCTACTCTCATTGAAGCCTACATTCACTATAGCCACATCGGCCCTGCGGGCAAGTTCTACTGCTTCGTTGAACATAAGCCTGTCTTCCCTCCAGCCGAAAGAGATATCCACAGGGTGTACGTGTGCAAAATATTCAAGTACAATAGGATACTCCTTACCTTTTTCAAGAAGTACCACAGACTCACGTGTGGTGATGCCCTGATTTCGCCATTCGCTGATTATCATATCTTCACCGACCTTAAGACGGAAACCGTCAAAGCCCCTTACCACAAAACGATAGTCTGCAGTCTTTTCCGGCCTTACGACCCCACTCCAACGCATAGAGCAATGGTCGAAAGGAATGCCTTTTCTCTCGTCCGCTATATGCCAGCCATTGCCGATATTAACAATGGTATCTGTTTTTACTATAACAGGATTCCCTTTCAGATTCGTATTGGGATAATATTCAGCCTTCAGACCTTTTTCTGAACTGCCGGGAGCAGTATAAAACACAGAATTGGCTACAGTCTCTACAAGAGTAGGCACACCGGGAGCATACAGTACATCGACACCTGCATTCTTTAATCCTTCAAGCACGGAAACAGAATGGAAAGGGAAAGTGTATGAACTTCCTCCTCCGGAAATATATGAACCTGCATTAGGACCTATCAAAGCAACGGATTTCACTTTTGACGAATCAAAAGGAAGGAGTCCTCCTTCGTTCTTCATCAGCACGATGCCTTCTCTGGCAAGATCAAGGGCAACTCCGGCACCCTGAGGATTATCATATGGAATAGAACTGTCAAGCTGTGAATTGTCAAAAAAGCCGAAACGGAAGATTATGCGCAGGATACGCCTCACTTTCTCATCAATGACAGCTTCGCTTACCCTGCCCTCCCGTATTGCAGGCAACAACTGCTCACGGTTCATCCATTTTGCACGGGGCATTTCAAGGTCAAGTCCGCCGTTGGCAGCGGCCACGGCATCATATGTCGCAGACCAGTCGCTCATCACTATACCGTCAAAGCCCCACATGCCTCTGAGCACTGTATTGTTAAGATAGCCATTCTGTGTGGCATGCTCCCCGTTTACCGGATTATAGCTATCCATAACAGCGCCGGCACCTGCTTCTATGGCAGCTTTGAATGCAGGAAAATAGATTTCATGCAGAGTACGCTCGTCAATGTCACTGCTGACGTTGTTCCTGTCCCACTCCTGGTTATTTGCAGCATAATGCTTCAGGGTAGCGACCACATTCTGATTCTGAAGGCCCTTTACATATTGTACCGCCACTTCGCTGTTAAGATAAGGATCTTCAGTGAAATACTCGAAATTCCTTCCGCAGAGCGGAGAACGGATGATATTCATGCCAGGACCTAGAAGGATATGAACTCCACGCGCCTTTGAGTCACGTCCCAGTTGTTCTCCGAGACGGTACACAAGATCTCGGTTCCATGTAGCAGCAGAAAGAACCCCGGCAGGATATGCAGTGGATTTTCCATCCTTATGAGTACCCACGGGACCATCCGTAAGTTTGATTTCAGGGAGACCAAGGCGTTCTATTCCTCTTATATAGAAACCTTTATGACCTCCTATATAGTCTATCTTCTCTTCAATGGTCATGTGACGGAGCAAATCCTCAACCCTTTCCTCCACAGAGGCGTTCCTATCTTTATAGACCTGGGCGGAAAGGCTTAGTGCCAGTACCAAAAATATTGTTGCTATGAGTATTCTTTTCATTATGCGCTAATTTATAATCGTTTTCATATTTCCAGATAAAGAGGATGACAATCATTTAATATAATTTGAAATAACTTTTTGCCATACTTTATAACCATCAGCAGTAAGGTGCAGTCTGTCCTCACGAAAATGCTCCGGACAAAGTTTCCCATCAGCCCCGAACATCGGAGTATATATATCAGCATATTTAGAATTCAACTGACTTTCGGCAAAAGCCTTAATAAGAGCATTTGTCTGCTCTATACGCTCCTTATCCTTTAATCTCCTGGGGGAGGGTTTGATGGAAATCAAGACAATTTCGGCGTCCGGTTTCGACTCTCTTACCATATTGAAGAGTCTGGCGACCTGCTCCATTACCTCGTCAGGAGTCCAGTGGTATCCTATATCATTGTCTCCGACATACAAAAAGATTTGCTTTGGATCATACGGAGCAACCAGACGATCGAAATAATTTATCATATCTATGGTCTTTGTCCCCGACACTCCCCTGTTCAGTACGTATTTCCCCGGGAAATCATCGGCAACAGTCTTCCAGTTTTCTATGGTCGAACTTCCTACAAAAAGGATGACACCGTCTTTCGGAGGGTTTTCCCGATCCAGTCTTTCATATCTTGCAAACTTTTCGTCCCATTTGAGCTGCTGCTTGAGCTTCGGTACACCTTTGATGCGATCTGTTTTAATAGGTTTTCCCCTCAAAAGGATGCGTCCGAGATATATCACAGACCTATCATATTTTTCAGGACTGGTGTCTATATCAGTGTCATTATCCAATATCGTCTTCTTGTCTATATCCACAGAAGAAATCCTTAGCGTCACCTGATGTTGGCCGTACGGTACCTCAACAACTGCATGCTGGCCGCGGTGGCGGTTGTTGCACCAGCGGTTAAAACGGTTCAAAGTATAATCACCTTTAGAATCATTTGTCCGGAACCAACTGAAGCCATTCCTGTGGCATGGTTTCAGTTTTACCAATTCACCGTCTATAAGCACTTCCAACTGGCCTACCTCAGGTCCTCCGACATCAAACAGTCCGAACATATCTCCCTCAAATGCAAAATGCAGCACTGATTCCTTTCTGTATGAAGTCAACACGGTATCAAACCATCCGGAAAATTTCCTGAGTTCCGGTCTGTCTGCCGTCCTAACCTCTTTCCAGTTTCCGTCGAATTCCGCTATTTCAGAAGGAATATACATTCCTGCAATATCCCACTTAGCTCCAAAAACCGGCTCTGAGGGCAAAAGATGCGGCTTGGGATTATCCCGGGCAGACATCTTTTCAAGTCCCCGTGCCAAAGCTGCCGCATATAGGTTGCCCCCGGATGTAGAAGGATGGATTCCATCATTTGAAAAGAGAATCTTCCCATCAGCCTTCTTGCCTTTCCAGAGCAATCTTCCATCCTTTTCCAATGCAGAAGCCTCCATTCCGAGATGAATTGAAGGCAAGGAATAATGTTCCGCTACTTTTTCAAGAGCCTGCACAGACTTAGGCATACCTCCTGCCTGATAATCGCAGGTCTCACCTGTCTTTATAGTGTATATCAGACATATATCTGTCGTAGAATCATTCTTTATAATCTGGCGGACAATCCCTTCCATACCTTCAGCATAAGCCCCGTTAACAGCGAACTCAACAAATACCAGGTCAGGATCATGTCTGAGGACTTGTTCCCCTATCCTGAAAGCTCCAAGGTCGGTACCTGTACCAGACACTCCTGCATTCAACCATGTAAACCGCACTCCGGGCCATTTCTTTTCCATAAACTTGCTTATCTGTAAGCGATAGCAATAATCTCCCTGAGTAATGCTACCTCCAATGAATGCCACCGTTACATTCTCTCCTTCAGACATCTTGCCGAAGAAGTTCGGCAGACCACCACGCACAATGCACTCACTTTCGTCAAAGAAAGTCCCTGGCATTATATCTTCAATCTCAGGACTATCAGCCTTATACATAAGAGGCGATGCTCCATCCTGAGAAGCAGCTATCATATCGGCACAACTCAATTCCTGCGAGAATGCAGTTTGAGGCACAGCAAGGAATATCGCTGCAAAAAAAACTGTTACTATATGAAAATATTCCGTCATATTTCAAATGTTCAAGCCACTCAAATACAGGAGGGCGACAATACTTTTATTTGTGATTCATTATTATTTCTTTGACAACATCTGCCTTGCCATCTTCATTGAAGGTCATCTTGAGTACTGCATCTTCATCAAGTCCGACTTTATAGAAACTCCATTCGAATGGATAGGATGACACCGTGGTGCTTTTACCGTTGCATTCCACACTCACTGAAAGACTCCTGCCTTTCCGTGGTGCAGTCTCAGCAAAGCCGTAGATGGAGTCCCATCCGAACGGAGACCGGATACGAAAAACAAATACTTTCCCGAATGTATCACCCATATCGATAACTTCCATACCATGTCTCAATGCCGGAATATTATCCTGCTTTGTCTTAAGAAGAGGCAGAGCAACAGCTCTGAAGCCTTTGGCAGGCAAAGTAACGGATACCATACCGCCTTCAAGTGCCACATTTGAACTTTTTCCGACTTCTGTGTGCACTACAGCCTTACCCTGCGGGGCAATTCTGGTCGAGACCTCTCCAAGAGTAACATTCGCTGTCATATTCTCATCAGCTTCGCTCGAAAGCAAAATCCAGAAATTCTTGTCTGACACGGCAGTTACATAATTGACATCCGGTCTGTCGATATCAACCAACCCTTTCTTCATCCAGAGTCTGACATTATTGTCAGAGAACACATTACCTTTTCCTGAACCATAAATTCTGTTGGAGAACCACACAAAACCCTCTTGAATACTATAAGGAAAGGACACATACCCGTTAGAACGCTCTATAGCCTCCGATACAAGATAGTCCCAAGTAAAGGCAAAATGAGGTGGAATATGGTGATAATAGATTGAACTTACATCAGGACCTTTGTATGGGAATTCCTCGGACATCGTAATATCCGTATAACCCGTCGCATAATATCCCGGATAGTTAGAAAACCTGCCTATGACCGCATTGCGTGCATAAGTCCGATATATTTCATCTCCAGTATGCCGGTAAAGACGGAGCAGATGGGGTGCCCAGCTGCTCATGAACACGGAACGCACCTGCTTGCCGCTTTGACGAAGGAAATATGTCTCAGGCTGCTCGAACCCCAGCCCTACAGGTGACACTTTCCAGTCCGGCACCTGCTTTTCCGGAGTGTCTCCGGCCACACGAGGATAGCCGAGACGAAATTTCTCCTTTCCTTTCCACCACATTGTAGTATTGCCTTCGAAATATCCACCCGGATGTATGGTCTGCATCTCTCCGCGCACGGCCGGATAACTGCGGACGCCCGCAATTGTACTCGCAGCCCCGTACTTTGCTGCCTTGAGAAATTTTTCGTTTCCTGTAAGTTCATAAAGGTCAATAAGATTCCACCATGCAGGATAAATATTTGAATTGTAGAAAGCCATACCACCTGACGGCTTGTCCTGCTTGCTATAGATATGCACGTCCACATATCTGTCAGCAGTTGAAGTCGCAAGGTCAAGCCATTTCCGGTCACCTGTCATCTTATATGCTGAAAGGAACTGCACCCATGAGACTACAAGAGTGGAATATCCCGTTGTTTTACGCACTTCACCTTCAGGAATGGCAATATCTTCAAGCCAAGGGTTCAAGTTTCCGAGCATGGCGTTAAGCCCTTCATAGTAGGAAGTATTGAACTGGGACTTGAACGGATTTAACTTCAATGTCTCCAATGTCCTGTTATATCCTGACGGCACAAGATCTGTTGCCCAGCGGTAGCCGCTGCGTGAAAGTGTGTACTCTATCGTAGGCAGAGCCCGACTGATATAGAAATCTTCGTCATCTGCAACCACTGCGGCTGAAATTATGGCCAATGGTGCGGAATGAACGACGGTAGGTGCCGTCCCGGGATTGCCCTCTATGTCATAAAAACCTTTCAGGCTGTCATTCCATCCTCCAAACTCTTTATCGGACATAAGGTCCCTTATATTGAACATTGCATCGGTCAATGAGACATTGTCCTGCTTCCTATAGTCCCTGACTTTATACACATTGCCGGATATATATTCTAAAGCTTCATTCCATGCCTGAGGTACAACTCCTATGACAAATTTACGCTTTATTGTCTCCCCGGCCTTTACCTTTGAGTCGGACATGCCTATAACAGGAGCAAACGCAGCGGGCTGCACCTCATTGCAATGGTTTTTTAGCGAGAATCCCATTGGAGAATAGTCCACGCTTCCCCACTCATTAGGAAAAACGGTATCGTCACCGCTGATGAACGAAGACATCGGCCCACCGGGAAATGTCACCGACTCCACAACAGACAAAGGCTGCTGCATCATCGCAGACGGCATCATGACAGGACTATCAGGAATTCTCCTGAACTGGAACATAGGAGGCATCAGTACATTACCTACCGAGGACTCCGGAACCGGCTGAAGCGCCGTCACTACCATGCTGTACATTCCATCCTCCGAAGCAGTACAAGAAAGTACAACCTCAATATGGTTTCCTCTTTCAAGAAGTTTCCATTGGCCATTGATTATCGAGCCATTTTTGGTAATATACTGCACCTCAATGCTCCTTACGCCACTTACTTTAGCCGAAACGGGTATAGCTTCGCTCAATTCTCCCGAGACAAAAGGATTCATATAGTCAGAATCCGAGCGGACTGTGTATGTCCTGCCATTGAATGTGAAAGTACTCTCGGCAACAGGCTCTTTCCACGAAGCATAAAACTTCTCATAGCCGATATGATTGACTTTTGAAGTGAGCAGAAACACCTTGTTGTCCTCAGAATTGGAATAAAATCTTCGCCATACTCCGTTTACATAGATTTCCGTGCGGCATGCAATCGCCCCGGTTGCAGTACGTACAAAACTGAGCCTCAAGTCCGGATTCTCCACAGTAGCCACAGGTGCTGCATCATATCCTGCGTCCACAGGAGCGGAAATACTGGTCAGTTCCCTGCTTTCTGTCCGTATATTCGCAGGATTGCGTCTCCATGTCCCTATCTCTTTCTTATCTGCCTTATTCGGGTCCAATGAAAAATCTCTACAAAGAAAAACTGCATCGCAACGTCCATAGTTTCTGTTGGTATCATGCAACCTAAACAGTGCCTGCCCTTTTTTCAGACATATCTTTCCTACATTCTCCCAATACCATCCTGCCTTTCCGTGCGCACCTGACTCCTCCATAGGCTGCTCGTTGATGCTCAAGCGGAAGCGCCTTGTCCCCTGATGCTGCTCATAGTCGGCAGAGCGCACCCATACATTATATTCTCCGGCTTCAAGTATGTCAACGGCAGTCAGAGCGTCATATTGTACATCAAGACTTCCTCCGCCCCCAAGCCTGAGCATAGAAGATCCCATACAATCGGCAGAGCGTTCAGAAAACCATTTTCCCTTGAACTGAAATGCTTCCGCTTCAATCATATATCTGTCTGTAGCGGCATATACAGAGAATGTCGTTAACAAGGCGGCAACAGAGCACAAAAAATATCTGATTTTCATTTATCTATACTTTAATTTCAACACTTTCAATCCATAGGCATCAATTGACAGACTGCACTTACTGTAACTGCCTGCCTGTGCCGTGCTGCCATCTGCATCAATAACAGAGGTTGACTTTACTGCACGGTCTCTACCGAAGAGCCTACCTGCATCTACCGATACATCTGTTTCCTGAACCTCATCGTCATTGTTCATAAGAATGACATAAATGGTAGAGGACTTCTTGTCAAATGCTGAAATGTATTCGACATATGGGTTATCCACTACGAACATCTCCTGACGCATTATCAGGCTGGCCTCCGCCCCATATATTCTGCCTGGAGCAAAGCCATACGACTTGTGAGGTCCCACCTTGGGAGTAATGAAACCGCTCGGAAATGAGATTTTCCCTTCTGATCGCAATTGTGCCTCTGAAACAAGATAGTCTGTAATCCAACCTACCTGCCACCAGGCATGGTGAGGATAAGGTCCGGCACCGTTGTTCATGGAGTCCCAATAATATGATGCAACTCCTGTTTTCATATCTACGAATGCATCCCGTCCTATGGCTGAGGCACGGGCCATGTTCAGGAACAAAGAGTCCTTTGTCATACCATACATTCTCACGAACATTCCGGCATGTGAGGATAGTAGAATAGGCCCGCGATGGTTGGCGGAACCGAGGATTCCGCCATGTTCGAAACTGAGTCCGGCCTGGGCAATCTCCCAGTCTTCTCTCTCCACACCATTCACCTTCTTGAGAGTCCTTCCAGGAACAGGATGAGTATAAATCGATGCAGTATATATCTTCGCTGCTTTTACAGCTGCATCACGGAATTCGACGTTTCCTGTAACCTCTGCAAGTTCTATAAGAGCCTGCACACTCTGCGCCGTTGCAAAATCGGGAGCAAAACGGGTGTCGCCGCATACTCCAAGAAAGCAACCTTTCTCCACTGCATTCTTAACATACCAGTCTGCGCCCTTGCAGGCAGCATCAAGATATTTTCTGTCCTTAAGGATATCATAAGCAATCAGAAGTCCATAGAATGTAGGGCGCAGGTCCCTTGTGTCAGTAAACATTGGCTCACCTGTAGCATTATCATATGCCACCTCCCAACTTCCGTCTGGTTTCATCCAATCCAGCAAACAGTCTGCCGCACGGCGGAGATGCTCTTTAAGATCCTTACGATAAGGCTCAAACAGAAGGATGTTGCCTATGTCCATGAGCATATAGTACGTAGTGGCTATGGGCTCTGTATAAGGCCCCCATTCTTCTGTAAAACGCTTGCTCTTATGAAGGTAGTACTGGCCGGCAGAAGAACCGTACATCGCACCTGGGGCACTGTTCTGCTGCATCAGTTTGAAGTTAAGGGCATATGGAAGACGTTGTTTTGTCAGTCTCCCGTCACCAGTCATGGCTGCAAGCATCCACATCGCACCATAGTCAGAGTTCTTCATCGCATCCTTTTCAGAATCATAAACGCCCCCACGGTAGTCCTGCGCTCCGATAGTCATACCATTATAATCGCAGTTGCGCCACATTGAAGTGCTGTCATCAACGAGATAGCGGTGCATGTCATAGAGCCTTTCTGTCAGAGACCTCTCTGTCTTCTTCAGTTTAAGGCAATCACTGAAATTATAGATATCTTCG
>URDD01000039.1 GCA_900546395.1 uncultured Bacteroidales bacterium
GGAACACGCGGAACAATGGCTGGTCTTTCCTGACAATATAGGAGAACGTCTGAGTATTGACGAGACTAGTCTGAGTATCATCCTCATAATCATCTCTTGTAAATTTGTCAGCTTTTTTGCTTATCGCAGGTACTGACACCGGTGCTGGGTTACTCATCGCTCCAGCAGGACCGGAAACTGACACAGTTCCTGTCGGGAGGGAATGCGTGTGCCCATTGAAGGCATCAACGAGCTCATTTATCTTTGCTGTGAGTTCCTCAATATTAATAAGCCCTCCGAGCTGTCCTCCGTTAATTTCAATTCTTTCGACTTCATCCACCTGCAGCACGACCAGGTTGTTGAGATCCGCTGTAAGGCATCCAAGAGTCACGGCACTGCCTACCTTTGGCACTGTCAGAATCTGTCTTTCCCTGTCTGTTAACGATGCCCTCAGCCTCACACCCTCAATCTCCGCGTTTCCGATTCTCACCCTGCAGGTCAGACCATCAACGGCAACTACTTCACCCTGAGTCAGCCATATGCTTACAGGGTTCAATCTTTTGATATTCTCTGCAAGTCTTCTTTCAGGTGTCATGTCAGTCTGAATCCGAGTTCTATTTCCCTTGTGCCTCCAGAGCTGCCGAACCCGGTCTTGACAGCCCTCACAAAGTATCTTCCATCTTTATAGCTATAGTCCTCATCGTACAGGACAGCTGAATCTCCAGGCTTCACAAAAGGCACAAGCCAAGTTGTGATACTGCCATCATACCCGTCAAAGGTCAACCTTTTGAGTTCACTTTCTCCACGAAGTTTCATCGACACATCGTCTGAAGTAGCACACTTCACTTCCACCTTATCTGCACCAGTAGGCCCATAATGTCTTTCCTTCACCTTGCCATCAGGCATCACAGCCTTAACCACTATCTGCACCTTTCTCTCGTCCGCACGCCTGTAATTCAAGTCACAGGATTGTACATTGCGTGCAAAATCATAGATTATATCCTTGCCAACAGTCTGACCTGGGGCGTGAATATGAAGCGTATCGCCTTGAATGTAAATATCAGCTCCGCTTTCCTCCTGAATCTTTTTCAGCACATTGAAGCCAGTCGCACTGTTGATTGTGAACTTCTCGTAAGTCCAACTATAGCTGCAATCAATCTTATATCCACCTCCAATACCGTCAACAACCAGTCTGAGCAGTGCAGCAAGAGTGACATTGTTCTTCTGCTGGTCTTTTAATCCAACCCTGAATTTGAACAGATCATCCTCGCACTCTATGGTTATCGCTCCATTATCAGTACCTATCCGTTGCACCCATCCGGCAAATTCATCAACCATTCCAGTCTCTTCATACCCAAGAGATATAGTCACCCTGTCTCCTCTCTTAATTTTTGATTCTACATCGAGTGCAGTATTGTATTCTGATGCAGGAAGGATAATTGTTGCAGTATCCGCCAGCAACTCCACAGACCGGTTGATTTCGACTCTTTCGAGCATCCCGACCTTATAATTACCAATCCTTATATCGTATCTCATTGTAAACATATCACTGCACCTTTAAATCATCTTTCTTCAAGAGTAACTTATATATATCATCGCTCACGGCATTAATAGTATATGCCTGATTAGCAGGACCGGAGGTGAACGGGAAGTCGTAACTCTCTATAACTATCCTGTCAATTGAAAATACCTCAAACAAAGGACTCATCACCTGTACCTTTGCAGCTTCACAAAGCTTCTTCAGCTTCATAACATAATCTTCCGGATAGCCGGCACCCGACGGGTTCATGAATATCCCGCTGATGCTTATCTGGTAGTCATCCTGAGACCACCTTTCTTTTATGGAGCCTCTGACTCTGCCCTTTGCTACCTGCTTTTTGACAATCACATTCTTGCCGTTGACAGATATAATAGGCTCATAAGGCAACTGCCACCATTCCTCTCCTTCAAGTCGCATCTTCAGCGGACACTGCATAGGTACACCTTTGACATTAACTGCTGTCTCCTGCCTTTGAGATTCTGTCATCTCCGGAATTTCGTACCCACTGCCGTCCTGTCTGATTACTGCCGACTGGATAAAACTGAAGTACGGAGTCTTCAACAGAGACTTTATCTTACCTGTCCTTTTGTCTATTTCAAATGTCATCATCGCGCTGTTGCTGTTGCGGCCTCAAGAGACCTGTTGATTGCTTCAAGTACTTTTTTTGAGAGAGAGTTCATATCAATATCTTCAGACGGAAAGACATTGGTATCCTCCCAGAACTTAGAGATATTGAGAGTTATTGACGTATTCCGCGTACCTCCTGTCGTTATATCGTTTGCAACGGCAGAAGGGCTTTGAGATGAGGTGGCAAGAGCTGTCATAGAATCCGGGTCAGTACCAGCTGCCGCCTTAGGGTCTGATATGATCTGTTTCGTCTGTTCAGCCACAAGGCGTGTGCTGTAATTCCCACCAATACCGGAGATAATCTCTGCAGACCTGCTTATCGCTTTCTTTCGTGCATCGTATCCGGAAATAAGTGATGCTGCACTCTTAGCAGAAGACCAAGCACCGGAAAAATCACCCTTGAACAACTTGGACAGAGCCTCACCAATCTTTCCTATTCCTGTAAGCAGTCCGGTGATTCTGTCAATCACAAGATCCTTCAACATACCTGCAAATCCTTTCATAGTATCCCACACAGTAAGTACTACAGCCCTAAAGCCGGCAAACTTGTTCCAGCAGACGGCAAGAATAGCTACTAATGCCGTAATTCCCGCCACAACCATTCCGACAGGATTAAGATGCATAAGAACATTCAACACCTTCTGAACGACTATCCAAGCCTTTAAGGACATCACTGTCGCATTCGCTGCAATATTGTAAGCTGTAATGGCAGCCACGACAGGCAGAAGCCATTTGCCGTAATCAACCAGAAACTTCATCACTCCGCCCAATACACCAAAGACCTTTTCAAGTACCTTCGACATTGTCTCGAATGCAGGAATAAGGAGAGGCTGAATGACCTCATACAGTTTCAACAACCCTGCTGTCATCTTGCCTTTCAACTGGTCAAATGCACCAGGTGTCGTCTTGGCAATACTCTCAATCATACCTTCAAACCTACCTCCTGGGCCTGTCGCCTTTTCAAAAGCTTTACGTACAAGGTCAGCTGAAATGGCACCCTTACTCATCTCGTCCCTGAGTGTGGCGACTGACTTACCAGTAAGTTCAGAAATGTCAAGAAGCGGGTTATACCCCGCATTGATTAACTGCAGAAGGTCCTGACCCTGCAGTCTGCCGACCGAAGAAATCTGTCCGAATACCAGAGCGAGGCTCTGCAGCTTGTTTCTGTCACCCATTGCAATATCACCCAGCATCTTGAGATCCTCGAAGACCGTTTCCGTGGAGACGCCAAAACCTATCATAGTCTTAGCAGCCTCCCGTATATCCGGACGGTTCCACACCGTATCATCAGCATACTTGTTGAACTGTCCGAGCAGTTTGGTTGACACCTCCTGAGAGCCGACAAGAACGCGAAACGCAGTTGCAGTCTTCTCTGTCTCCATTCCCAGCTTGGTGACGACACCCACACCTGTGGACAACGCAACTATAGGATTGGTAAAGAACGAAGCTCCCGGAAGGGACATAAATGCATTACGCAGTCTGCCTCCTGCCGTGTTGGCAAGACGCTCCGCGGCGGCTTCAGCACCACCCAGCCTTTCCTGTACGGCACTAATCCTGCGAAGAACCGCCCTGTCACCACGCGCGGCAATGTCAATTATGAACTGTACTGCATTCATTTCCCTGCTTCCTTTTTACGTATATCTGCCAATTGGGCAATCATAACCGCCCACTGCTGGTCGGTCAGCGTATCCGGATCCAGATGCAGGTAATACCTGAGCATAGTGTTGAAATACCCGATAAAATCCGCATCCGGACGGCCGTCCGCCAGCTCTAAAGCTTTTTTACCTCACCTACCTTTGTCTCAGACAAGGCCTCGACAACGCCTATCGCACCGATGAAATATTCATCTTTGTCAATAATCTCCCTGTCGCCGCCGAGCCAACAAGCATTCATAAGAGTCTCGGAATACTTGACAGCATCCTTCATCTGGTTGCTTGCAACTGACGCATATGATACCTCCTTCCTCGTAGGCTTGCGGAAGTATCCTATCTTATCCTCTACTGTATATGATATGACATCACCGTGCTGCTCTTTCCACTGAGCAATCTGTTCCTGTGTAATTTCTACCATTGTTCAAATACTGTTTAAATGCTATTTATTCTTTATATCAAGGATGATAAGAGGCAGCTCGACCTCCATGAACTTGTCGTTCTGATTGATTGACTTGGGCACCTCCGTTATCTCGCACCCTGTCAGGATATCAGTGGTAATGACATCCCCCTTGGTCGGGTTGCCGTAAGAGACGACAACATTGAAGCTGGCATCCAGCACATCACCCCCCGAGGCGTCCTCAAGTGCGTCCAGTTCGCTCTGAAGAAGACGGATGCTGCCTGTATAACTCTTGTTTCCTCTCTGGATCGAGTGTGGCTTATTTCCCTTTGCATACAGAGCCTCCTTCTCCTGTGACGACGTGTATGAGATGCCTCTGATTCCTGTTACCATCCTTCCGGCCATAACAACACTGACATCTGCCCATTCGTATTCTCTGCTATTGAACATAACCTTACCTCCTATTCTACCTTAAACCCGAATTTTGCCACTATATTACGAGGATAGCCGTATGGCCTTGCGGACACCACTACCTCGATTGCAGATGTGGCCCTGACATTCCGGGATGCGTCAATGCTGCACACAACCCCTGAGCCGTCCACTGATACCAGCTCTCCTGCCGCCGTCATTGATGCATTGACCACCGACTCGATATCGGCCTCCAGTGCACGCACAATCGGCTCCTGCATAGTGCCATCGTCATTCAACTCAATCTCATCCAGAAGAATATCCAGAATCTTGTCGTATGCGATTCGTACAACCTTGTCAATCGTTCTGCGAGCTGTCAGATGGGCGTAGTCGTCAGTCATCTCCACGGCCAGGCAGTCGTCGGTAAAATAGTATCCGCTCCTGCCGGTATGTACACGTGGGGTGACATACCCCTTGTCATAAATTGTCGTCACATCGTCCACCGACTCCTCCACTGCCTTCGAACCGAGATACATAGCAGTGGCAGCGATTGCTCCGTCTTTCACCCTGCCGATATTGCGCTGTACAGGTATCCTTGCTATTCGCCCGGCAAGATATCCGACTGCAGAATGCTTGTCTTTCGAATCTTCAGATCCGATGAAGACCATCACCCTGTTATTCTTCTCCTTTGACAGATCCTTCAGTTCGCCGGAGTTACCCGAATACGCATATCCGTCGAGGATGATAAAAATAGGAGCATACATTTCCACGGCTGTCATATCACCCAGAGCTTGAGCCTTTGGAATGGCGTCAAATACTTCGGAAGACAGCCCTGTCTCTACCTTTGACGGTTCTGAATCGGAGTGCAGGACAACGACTCCACGGATTTCGCCTTTCAGCCCCTGGAGCATCCCCTTGAGCTTACCGGAATCCTTATCACACAGTGCCTGCATCGTCTCGTCTGAATATGTCGCTACATAGAGAGGAGTACCCTCCGGGGCTTCGCAATAGAACTGCTTCACAGCCTTGTACAATGTAGCATTATTGGCGGATGTCACTCCAAGCTCATCGAGTCCCGCAAGACGATAAATCTTATAGGGTTTGTCCGCCACGAACGTGGACAGAACCGGCGCCCCTTTGACACACATCAGCAGCAATCCATCCAGACTGTTCGCAATAGTGCCCAAAAGACCATTCTGATAGGCTATGTTAACTTTTGGTAATCCCATTTTGATTGATTTTTAATGAGCAGCCGGCCAATATCCGGCTGCTATGGTTTGAAACAGATGAATTAGGCTGCAGTGATGCCGACAAGAGCATAAACACCTCGCTTATCCTTATATGTTGCCGTTCCGCCGGCTCTTACAAGGAAGCTGAGTACGTCACCATAGTATGACGGGGAGTCGGTATCCTCGAAAATCTTCACATCTCCCAAGGCACGACGAACACAGCCCTCCTGCCACGCAAGACCCGCTGCACAATCGGTAGCCTTATCCGAAGACGCAAGACCAGTAACTGTGCTGCCCGATACATCGTATCTCAAGACAGAAGAACGCTGCATAACATTGAATCCATACAACTTGCCCACGATGCCGTTTGCAACATCTGCCGCCTGGAAGAATCCTATCCTGTCGGTGTCGGTTATCGCATCCAACAACTGGGCATACATCTTCGCATCGAGAAGAAGGTATCTGCCCTCCTCAGGGATGTCGGCCTCATTGAACTTGGTCATAAGCTCAAGGATGTCTGCGGTGGTAACCGCCTTACGGTTGCCGGTGACGTCTTTCTGATGAGCCTTGACAGCCGCTCCGGTGGTCAGCACGCAATTATCCTTGCCCGGTGCCCAGGATGCCAGGATAGACTCCTGGGCGGTCTTCTGAATCTCCTGCCTGTCCTGAGAGATTACCGACTGTCGTTTGTTGTATGACAACTCAACGGTGTCGGCGTGAGGAATACATATCGGGTCGGTAGTGAACTCGTCAAGAGTATACTCGACATCCACATCATTACGCTTCGATGCTGTTGCAGGAACGCTCGGACGGTTTTTCTGTACCTTTGACGGTGCTCCCGCGTTCGGTACGTGCACTTTCTTGCCGTCGTCGACAAAGGCGTCGTCATTGACCGACTTAGATACGAAGGAATTTTTAGGGAAGAATCCCTCGGCAATGTCCTTAAGCCAAATTTCTTTCTGTATAGGCATATTTTCGTTTATTAATTGTTTCTTCTACTTTCCAAACTCCTGGGCAAACTTCTCCTTGTAAGCCTCCGGATACTTGTTCTTCAACTCCGCAAGACGTCCTGCCTTGTCAATCTCATCCCAACTCATCGAGAGTAGATCCGATGTCCCTTTGCCCGTCTGGTTGATGAATTTCCCCACACTGGAATTGCGTGCAGGAAGACTGCCAAGCAATGTCTTCGCGTTTTCCTCGTCCGAGGCAAGCAAGGCCATAAATGTCGCTTTCTGCGCCTCTGTGATCCTGCCTTCCGTGACAGCCTGATTCACGACAGCCTCGTGTCCTGCCTTACGCATATCTGACAGTGCCTGCTTGAGCCTGGCCACCTCGCCCTCAAGAGCAGGTACTTTTGCTGCCGAATTTTCGAGCCGAGCAATCTCCGCCATCAACTGTTCTTCAGTAGTGGCGTTTGTAAATGAGGGTCTTGCCCTCAAATCGTCAATAAATGCCATATTTTTGTCTTTTGATTGTGACCGGCCGAATGCCAGTCGGTTTGTGAAAAATTGATAGATTTCTTCCGAACTCGCCGAGGACGACGGGACATCATTGTCGTCGATGTCATAGATGCCGTCGATAAGACCCATACCAAGAGCCTCACTTGCCGAAATCCAATGATCCGCCCCGTCAAAGTATCTCGCAGAAACCTCTTCCGGAGTCAATTTACATCTTGTAGCAATCATCCCGGACAAAGTCTTTTCGATGGACTCCATCGTCAAAGCTGCTTGTCTTAACTGACTTGCATTGCCGTATTCGCCACCACTAACACAGTGCAGCATCAATCGCGCGTGATTGGACATATACAGAGGCTTGCCACACAGGGCTATGACTCCCGCAATAGATGCGGCAACACCGTCTACATAGATGGTGATGTCAGCCTTTGACGAAGCAAGGGCATTGAATATCGCAATGCCGGCAAATACTTCTCCGCCCACAGAATTGATGCGGATGTCAATCTTACTATACTCCCTCTCCAGCGCCATCAACTCCGACACGATGACCCCCGCATCGATCTTCTCCCTCTCGCCCACAGGTCCGTACAGCAACAGACAGGCGGTGTCCCCGTTCGATGGTATGATATTGAAAAACTTCTTTGCCATAAAATTGATTTTGTGCAAATATGAACCTCTCCTTGCACATCGCAAAATCAGCATTTAGTCATACTCAATTTTTTCGACTATCATACTCAAAATAATTGACTGTCATTAAATTGAAATTTTCATACCCCTATTTAAAGGGGCATATTTGCGTAAAAAGATATGGCAGCAATGACTAATGACAAGAAGAAGACTTTGGCCAAGGATATCTACCTGCTGGGCCAGTACACCTTCGAGGAAATTGCCGAAAAGGTGGGAAGCACACGGCAGACTATATCCAAATGGTGCAAGGAGGGGCAATGGGAAGACCTGAAGGCCGGTATGACAGTGAGTCGCGAACAGATTCTGAAAGGGATGTACTCCCAGGTTAACGAGATCAACAAGGCAATCCAGCAGAAAGATGCAGGACAGAGGTATGCCTCGCCTGCACAGGCCGACACGCTTGCAAAAATCTCATCAGCCATCAAGAAGATGGAGATGGACACCGGGATATCGGATCTAGTCAGCGCAGGTATACGCTTCTCGGAATGGCTGAGGACTGTAGATATGGACAAGACAAAGGAGTTCGTAGCCCTGTGGGACGCATTCCTCAGAGAACAGCTTTAGGACAATATGAGACAGGAAGACAAACTGAGCCTCCGGAACTGGGAGGAATACAAAGCCGACATCAACAACTCCACACCCGTGGAGAACCTCTCCGAGGCGGAAGTGACAAGGAAAAAAGCATACCTCGAAGCTCGTCCAATAGAGTGGATTAAATACTTCTTTCCAAAATACGCCAAATACGACTTCGCCCCATTCCAAATCAAGGCAATCAAACGCATCATAGGCAATCCGGAATTGTACGAAGTGCTCTCTTGGTCACGCGAGCTTGCCAAGAGTACGATTGTAATGTTCTGCGTGATGTACTTGGTACTTACCGGAAAGAAGCATAATGTGATGCTGACGGCAGCCACTCTTGACGCTGCTGTTAAACTCCTTGCACCATACTTAGCTAACTTTGAGGCCAACGGCCGTCTGAAAGCATTCTATGGCGACCAGATGACTCAAGGAGAATGGACCTCAGAACACTTTAAGCTCAAGAATGGAGCCTCCTTCACTGCTGTCGGAGCTGGACAGGCACCGCGAGGAAGCCGTAACGAAAACATTCGCCCAGATGTACTGCTCACAGATGACTACGACACCGACCAGGACTGCCGAAACATAACTGTACTTGATAAAAAATGGGACTGGTGGGAAAAGGCATTTTATCCGACACGCTCCGTGTCAGAAGACACTTTGGTCCTCTGGTGCGGTAATATCATCGCGCCTGATACCTGTGTCGCCAGAGCCGGCAAGATGGCAGACCATTGGGACATTGTCAACCTTACCGACAAACACGGCAACAGTACGTGGCCATCGAAGAACACGCCCGAGCGTATTGAGAGAATCCGACGGAGCATCTCCACCAAAGCCCTGCAGGGTGAGTACTACAACAACCCCGTCTCCGAAGGAAAGATATTCAAGAATCTGCCATTTGGCAAAGTGCCACCCCTTAAGAAGTTCCGATTCCTGATATGTTATGGCGACCCGGCATATTCCAATCGAAAGAATAAAAGCGATTCAACCAAGGCTGTGTGGCTTATCGGCAAGTACAAGAGAGTTTACTACATCATCAAGGGATTTCTCGCCAGAGAGACTAATGCCA
The DNA here is from genome assembly GCA_900546395.1 of uncultured Bacteroidales bacterium. Taxonomy (GTDB): domain Bacteria; phylum Bacteroidota; class Bacteroidia; order Bacteroidales; family UBA932; genus Cryptobacteroides. The sequence goes on from URDD01000039.1 coordinate 9,619, forward strand.
ACTACATAGAGTGGTTCTACGAAATCAAAGAATATGTAGGGTCTCAGACCGTTGTGTACTACTATCAGGAGAACAACAGTCTCCAGGATCCATTCTTCGATCAGGTATTCAAACCCCTAATCAGACAAGCCAATGACGACAAAAAGGATAACCTGTATATCCGAGCTGATGATCGAGCCAAAATCGACAAAGCATCTCGTATTGAGGCAAATCTGGAACCGATAGACCGCAATGGTGGATGGATATTCAATGAAGACGAGGCTGACAATCCTCATATGAAAGAACTAAGAGACCAGTTCAAACTCTTCGAGATGTCACTGCCATACAATGCCGACGGACCTGACTGTGTGGAAGGAGGTATAACCATTTTGGACAGCAAACTGAAGGAATTTGATTCCGTAATAGATACTTACTCACCGGTAGAACTCCGGTCTAATTCAAACAGATTATAGATATGGACAACTTTATTGACATAAGAGACTACGATTCCGCCATCCACAGGGAAATATTAGACTCACTTCTCAAAGGAGATGCAATGGCAGACCCTGCAATCATCGAGGTTTGCGAAGACCAGGCAATTTCTGAAATGAAATCCTATTTGGGACACTATTATGATGTGGAGACCATCTTCTCGCAACGAGCAGAGCAGCGTCATCCCCTCATTCTGATGATGTGTCTTGACATCACTATCTATCACATCTTCTGCATTCATAATCCTTACAAGATGTCTGATATTCGCAAGGATAGGTATGAAAGAGCCGTCACGTGGATGAAGGAAGTGGCAAAAGGAATCATCACCATTGACGGAGCACCCAAAAAATCAGCCACAGAAGGCTCGACACCGTGGCAGATTGTAAGCAATAACAGTAGAGGGACCTATCTGTAAAACACCATTCAAACAGCATTTAATCAGTATTCAATAATATGGGACGTAAGCCAAAGCCAATCAAAAAAGACAGAATATATGAAGGCGGATTCACACAGGTGAGCCGCCTAAACGAAGAAAGACACAAACTTGACATCATCCTTCAGACTCCTGAAGTCTTCCACTTCGACATCAACAAATTTATGCAGGCATACAACAGTGCCTCCGCCATTGACTGCTACAACAGGGCAAGACTCTACGATATGTATGAGTCAGCAATGATGGACCTGCACCTGTCAGGACTCATCGACAAACGCATTGACGGAGTCTCCCTGATGCCAATCGAGTTCAGCAGAGACGGAAAACCGGACGACAGCATCAACGAACAGCTACGCGCTCCGTGGTTCTCAGACTTCGTCGAAGACCTCCTGATGACCAGATTCTACGGATACGGACTCTTCCAGTTCCGAAAGGACGGGCAATGGATAAACTACTACAAGGTGCCCTACAAGCACTTCGACCCCGTCAGGCGAGAAATCCTCCGGTATGAATCCGACAACACCGGTGAGCCGCTGGAGAACTTCAGTAATATGCTATATGTCGGCAAGGGAGACAGAGACCTCGGACTAATGAGGAAGATAGTACCTATGGTACTCTATAAAAGGGGAAATATGGGCGACTGGGCAAGCTACTGCCAGATATTCGGCATACCTATAAGGGAATACACCTACGACGCAGGAGACGAAGAAACACGTCAGAGGCTGCTCCGCGATGCACGCATCCAAGGGGCTAACGCAGTCTATATCCATCCCAAGGACAGCAACCTGAACATCCGGGAGTCATCAACCAAGCAGGGCAGTTCGGAACTGTTCAGGAACTTTGCCGACACCTGCAACCTTGAGATGTCAATCGCCGTGCTCGGAAACACCCTCACCACCGCAGCCCAAAACACAGGTAGCGAAGCCCTCGGCAAGGTACACAAAGAGGAAGAAAACAACAAGCAGAAGAAAGACCGCCAGTTCATTCTCAATGTCTTGAACTACGATATGACCGAAATTTTCGAGCAGTTGGGATTCAACGTCAAAGGCGGACACTTCGACTATGTCATCTCTAAAAACATCGACACCACGAAGCAGATCGCCATCGTGGAAAAACTCAATGCGATGGGACTGCCAATGTCAGACGACTATCTCTACGAGACTTTTGGTATCGAAAAACCGGAGAACTACGATGCCATCAAGGCTGAGAAAGCGGCGGAAAAAGCCCGTATGGAAGAAATGAGAGCCAAGATGGAAGACGATATCGCACGGAGACTGAATGTACCGAAAAAGCCAAAGAAAGACAGGGACGACTTGAAGGACATATCCAACCGCCTGAAGAGTTTTTTCGATTTGGCCCCGGAAAACGGGGCACGGTAGATGACTCCTTCATCGCAGAATTGGATGGACTATACGGACAGAGCTGTGATGTGTGCGGCGGATTCGTCAACTCCGCAGAACACAAAGTAACTTTCAGCCCGGATGCACTCATCACGGGACTTGAAGCCATCTTTGACGGATTCGATGTCGGGGACGACATCCAGCCGGACATATTCAGGGAGACACTCCGGCTCTTCAACCTCGCTGCAGCCAAGGGAATATCCGATTCGCACTATGAAGATGCCGTCACGGATGAGTTCTTAGAGCAGATAAAGCACAACAATGAAGTCTTCTCCGCCTTCAGAACCCACAGGATGCAGAACGACATCGCGGCACAACTCATCGATGCAGACGGACATCTCAAGTCCTGGGACAAGTTCCGCAGGGATGTGGCACCGCTGACAGGCAAATACTGCAAGACTTGGCTAAACACCGAATATAACACAGCCATAATCCGTGCTCACAGGGCAGCGGACTGGAAGCACTTTGTCAACGAGCAGGATGTTTATCCGAACCTTCGATGGATGCCAACTACCTCCGCCACTCCTGACCCGGTACACGAGCAGTTCTGGAGCAAGAAGCTGACTTTACCTGTGAACGACCCGTTTTGGGGACATCATCACCCCGGAGAAAGATGGGGATGTAAATGTACCTGCGAACAGACAGACAATCCTGTCAACGACCTCGGACTCTCCGAAGCTCCGAAAGACACCGCCAGCAAAGGCCTCAAAGGCAATCCCGGTGAGACAGGACAACTCTTCTCCGAAGATCATCCGTACTTCCCGAAGAGTTGCGGAGGATGTCCCTTCAACAACGGTCTGAAGAACAGATTCAAAGGTTTTTTTAACTAAAAAATTGATTGCCAAAACTGTATGAAAATAGTTCATAAAATTGATAAATTAAGGCCGTCAATACCTAATGCTGCTGAAGGCGTATTTCCACCCTCAGTAGATACTTATAAGCAAGATAAACAAAGTAATGTATTCATTAGTCCTTATCATGGAAGTGATGAATTGAAGGAAAATTTGCGAATTGCTCGCTTTATGAGCAGGAAATTAAAAAGTCCTGTTTATCTACTTCCAAGATTGGATCCTGACAACAAAACTGAGAATTTGCTTAGAAATTCGCTTCTGCCTAAAGGGATACCTAATCGCAAGAATGTTGATATGATGTCTCAAGGAAAATTAATTGAAGCAAAATCAATGTTAAGCGCAACAACCGCAGGAAAGAAACAGATAAAAAGAGCTATTCAAAAAAGAATACAGGAGGCATTTAACCAAGCTGATGATTGTATTATAGAATTACCAGATAGATTCATCAGAAAAGATATACACGCAGCTATTAAAGGATATCTAAAAGGGGCACAACATACTCATAGCATAGTGATTAAATGGAGGGGAAAGTGTCTTATATACTCTAATGAATAAAACAAGAGCAGTTCATCGATTTGAACTGCTCTGTATAGGCTGAGTCAGCAGCTGGGCATAACCAAGGACCACCGACCACATGACAAAGTAACTATTTAATTTTCAATTTTCCAAATGTCAGTACCAAATCTCGACAAAGAAGTGCAAAAAGCGCTCAAAGACCTGGAAAGATGCTACTCCAGAGTCATTCCTGTCAAAGTAGGCAAGGAGGTGGTGTCGTCTGTGAGGCAGAACTTCCGCAGCGGCGGATTCTATGGTCAGAGGTGGCAGACCACCAAGCGTCAGCAAGTCCCATTCACGGGTGCATCCGGACGTTACGGTCCTCTGTTATCGAGAACTACCCACCTGATGAGCAGCACAGACTATGTGCCCGGCAATGCTCGTGTTACCATCAGGAACACCGCTCCATATGCACAGTATCACAATGAAGGAGCCACCTCTACTGTGACTAAGAAAATGAAAAGTTTCTTTTGGACAAAGCATTATGAAACAGGTGGTGGTAAGGCGAAAGGAAAGAAGCCACTCCCTGAAGCCGACTTCTGGAAGGCAATGGCACTCAAAAAGCCGGGAAGCAAGATAAGAATACCCAAACGTCAGTTTCTCGGACCATCCCCACAGGTTGACAGGCTTATCTCAGACATAGTCAACAAAGAACTTGAACAATTCATCAAAACACACTTCAGATAATTATGGAACACCTTTTATACGACATCATCAATCACCTCGGCACTAATATGCCGGAAATTCGCACCATAGACGAAGACTATGGGCAGCTTCAGATGTTGGAACAGGAGGGGCGAGATTCATATTCCCTCGTTTTTCCTGCAATACTCATTGACGCTCCGGAGACCCAATGGGAGAACATCAGCGGACTCAGCCAGAAAGGAGTCTGCACAGTCACCGTCAAACTCTGCATTGACTGCTATGATGACACCCACTACCGCTCCGATCAGATCGATATGATCCTGATTCGTGACAAAACAAGAAGAGAGCTGCACCGGCTCCTGCAAGGTCATCGCATCGGCAACGGTTCAGCTCTCATCAGAACAAGTAGCAGATTCTACACTGCAAACTACGGAATCAAGGTCTATGAATCTACATATACTATCGGAGTTACAGAATGTTTCTTACCCGAAAAACAGACAATGAAAAAACCGACTATCACATTCTTTTCTCATCCGTAGGAAACAAAAGCGGTTCCTCAATCTTCGGTCCCTGCTGCTTCCGTGGTTTATAATCATCAGGAGTACCAGGGTCTGAAGTCTTTTTGAGGATCTGCCAGATGGTAAATTCAGAAAGGAAGAACTCATTCTCAGCAAGCTCCTTCACAGCATCATCAAACCGAAGCCTCTTGACTTCGGTCCAATAATAATATCTTTGTGCAATCTTTCTATTCCTCGCCTCGATCAGACGTCTGTTTCTTCCTTTCTTTCCCATGTCTATAGTTCTTCTATAATATACACTGCTATCTTTTTACCTTCTTTGGATCTTTAATTGAATCAAACAAACATTTAAGGTAATCCACCAAATTGTCGGTCTCAAATTTAGTTGACACTATATACTTTTCTTCCATATATCTACACATTATATATGTTATCTAATACATTCTGAATCACCTGCCTTAGCTCCGGCCTTTTTCTTATTAGCTTTTCAAATAGCGGCTCCAGCTGATGGGCCGACCCATTCACCGCCACCACCATTGTGCCGTCAACTACAGCCGTGGCCGTATGGACAATCCTCTTCTCCGGCTTCAGTACTTCATCATTATACCTTATCAGTGATGCAAGCTGAAGAGCAGCATCCTGTATCTCAGTCTCCTCAAGTTTTCTCATTTCACTCATACCGGTTCCTCCTATGCTTCAGTCATTCCGAGTGGAATAGGATTCCACGCTCCGTTTTCATCCTTATACTCAGCCCTTATATAGGTCTTCGAGATTGCAGGGCTATATGCCTCCTCAATAATCTTCACGCCCTCCAAGAACCTCTCATTACCGGTCTCATCAGCAATCTTCCTCAGCTGGATGATTCTCGAAGCCTTCAGAGTTCCTTTCTGATCCTTTGCCAGCAGCCTCATCACCATACCTACCAGAGCCTTACTCTTTTCGTCAGTAGCGAGGGATTCAATGTACTCCCTGATGATAGCGATGCCTTCCTCTGCAGTGTCAAGGTAGCCGTCAGTGACATACACTCCTAAGACAATACGCTTGTCTCCGGCACTGTTGGTGAAAGTGTGTGACTGGTTTTCCAACTCTTTACCCTTAGCCATCCTGAACATCTCCTGCTTCATCTCCAGGATCGACTTAAAATTCTCGATCACCTTTGCCTTCACAGACTTGATATCCTGCGATATCGACAGCAACTCTGGGATTGCATTCCCAATCTCCTCATCCACCATCTCCCTGTAGGTCTGTCTCATCTCCTTTGCCCTTTCCGCAGCTTCTTTCTTCTGCTGCTCGGCCTTGAACGCCAGGAACTGCTCCAGTTCCTCCTGCGTCATCTGTACTGTACTTATTTCCATATCATATATGTTTATTTCTTCCTGTATTTGCGTAATGTCATTATCACTGCCACTGCAAAATAGACAACTGTCACTGCAATGGTGAGTATCAGCATTATCCACAATGGGCTTGTCACCCACCACCAGCTCCAGCCAATCACTTTGCAGAGCTTCAAAATCAGAAACACGATGAATAATATCATCGGCAGTCCTATACCTTCAATTTTCATTTTTATCACTTTAATAATTCGTTCTCTTTTTTATTCTTACAAGTCTTGATTCTCCGTATTGAAACTATGCGTCCAGACTTTTTACCAGTCTTATGGAATTTCCTATATGTGCAGAAGTCTCTCCACTTACCTGCGTGATAGTACCATTCACAGGTATAACATTCATGAATTTTCATTACTTGTTGTTTAATCAGATATCGTCATTTGATCCCTTAATAACAATTCAAATTCCTTATCCCTTTGTGCCTTACTTGCAAACTTCCGAATCGTTCTCCAACCCTGTTTCTGCCCAATCACTTTTTCCTTGATTCGAATACTAGGACTATCTTCTCTCCGAATAATCCGAAATCCAAAGGCCATTACTTTAGCCTGTGATGTTGCGTCCATTGTTTATCCCTTTTTGCTATTGGTTTAAGATATTGTTTCTCTATTTCCTCCCAGGTCATTTCCGACAGATAACGCCTGCAGTCTATCGTTTTTTCAGCCTTCTTCGGTCCGATATCCTGTACACCGGTTATTGTTCCATTGATATACTCCATAATTTGTTTTCATTATTCAAACCATTTCTTAAAGTCTTCCTCAATCTTGTCCCAATCGTATTTCTTGGGGTCAAGAAACATAACTGCATACCTCATTGTATCCTTGCCCAATAGCCCGCTCATTAGTTCTTTTTGAATATTTGCAGGAATTATACTCTCATGCAGATTCTTTTTCAGCTCATCATAATAAGGCTGATTCTCCAGCCATTCCTTAATTTGTCTCTCTGTTTTCATTGTTATACCATTTTACAAATTCACAATGTATAGCTGTCCAATAACTGGATCCTTCGATTGAATATCCCCAGTCAAAAGCAAAAGCAATGGTCCACTGCATTCGAGAGCCGTTGATAATTTCAATTGCCGTTTTGTGATCGTGAGCGGCAAGTGTCTGCAACATAAAACTTTTACACCATTTCCGTTTCTTGAGCCATTGCTCTATCTCTTTTTCCGTCCTCATATCAATGCTTTTTACGATAAATATTTATTCTTCGATGAAGCCGGCAGCTGGATATATAGAGGTTTTTTCTCAGCCGTCGGTTTCTCCGGTTCCGGACCCTTTTCCAAACTCTTCAGCCCGCCCTTGCGAATGATAGTCTCCAGCTTACTCACCAGAGCATTCAACTCATCGACTGACAGATCATAGAACTTCTTACCTGCTATTTTCGGACTCAACACAAACTGATTGATACCCTCCCAGTTGTCAATGGTATTGATGCCGAGCCTGCCGATACGCAGCAGAGCAGCACTTCTTGCCCTCTTCAGAGCCAATTCCTGAGCCCTCCTTTCTCCAGGAGTGCCGTACTGGAGAGAATCGCACAATGCGATGAACTCATCCTGCCTCATCTGACTGACATGCGTAGTCCTGCCACCTGTGAACTGACTCACCAGCTCATCCTTGTCAGCCATTGGGTTCTGCTTCAGCAATGCATAAAACCTTGAATAATCATTCTTCTTCGGCTTCATAATAAAATTCGTTTTGTTCAGAATTTACCTTCTTGTTCCAATAATTCCATGCACCCTGCTTCCAGATGACCGCCTGGCCGGTGGATCCGATGAATCGTCCGTTGGTGAAAGCCACATGACCTTCCACCCATATCTTCTGCATCGCGTCATACTTGACCGCCTTGGCTGCTCTTCCTGATGGCTGCCTGCCGTCAGCGTGGGAGACGAACACCAGCATCTTGTTCGGCAGAGCCTGCTTGAACTGCAGATAATCCTTGTAGCTCATCCCCATATACTGGAAGGAATCCACAATCACGAAGTCCGCACTGCGGGGCTTCTGCAGTCTCTCTATCAATTCCTCCGCAGTTGCATGATCCAGAACTTGGAACTTGCTGCCGCAGGAATACATATCGAAGCGTTTGAGAGTATTCTGGAACGACAGTGAGTATCCTTCCTCTAATGACACATACAGCACCTTGCCGAACTTGGTCAGCTCCTTGCAGAAAGAGACCACCGCCGAAGATTTGCCGTTGCCGGAGTTGCCCCAAAAAAGAACCACTCCGGAGCGGTCCATAGTCCCGATGCACTTGCCCCACTCACCCTCGAAGGTGATGGTCTTGTGGCGGATGTTAAGTATCTCTTTTGCTGTTAGCGAACGTGCCATTTGAACGGTGTTTAATCAGTGTTTTATCAGTTTTCAAAACTCTCTTGAACGGTCTTTTTTCGTAGTTCCCTATGGATTGACTTCTTTACCCTGCGAAGGTCGTTACCGCAGCTGTGAGCCTCTTCCACCACTGTCTTGATGGCCTTTCTGTCTGTAATTCCGTTGGCAATACAGATGCCCTCTACCTCAGAAGCACTCACCAGATCAAGCGGAACGAACCTGCGGCAGATACGGCTCTCCAACTCGTCATATCCCTTGCGTCCACGGATTACTCCACGCCTCATTCTCTCTTCCATATAGTTCGTTGAGAGGAACACCATACCACACTTGTCTTCGAGTTCGTTATAAAGGGAAACATAGTAGTAGAGGACACTGTCAGCCAGTTTGTCACCTTCATCGAAAATCAACAGAGGACTATCCTTCTTCACCAGCTCACGGAAAATAGCTCTGAGAGTCTCTCTGACAGTCATTCCTGCTGTGCGGATGCCAATCTTTGAAGCCAGTTCACCGACAAAATCAGCCTTGGTCATATCACTGCTGCAGGTCAGCAGGTACACATTCCTGTGACTGCCGGCATAGAGAGATGCTGCGGTACTCTTGCCGATTCCAGCCGGACCGGTAATCCATACCACATCACTGTCCTCCTGACTAACCTCGAAGTAAAGTTTAAGATTCTTCAGAGCAGATGTATCATATAGCTGCCACTCCTTGTTGCCCTCTATCTGAGACTGAATTTTCAGCCACATATCATCGCTGATAAGAGTCCATTTGCCATTGAGAATACTGCTGACTGTCGCAGCCGATACTCCCTTCAGAGAGTTTACAGCCTTGTTCTGTGACGGATAGCGGCCTACATAAATCCTCAGGCTCTCGCTAATCTCCTGTTTTTGAGTGTCATTCAATTTCATAATAATTCAGATTTTGGTTATTTGCTCGGCAGAGGGAGTCGAACCCTCTTTGCCCGGATGTCGTACCTATTCCGACAAGATCGCATCCGCCGCTCTACCGTTGAGCTATGCCGAAATCACTAGTGATATATGTTATAGTCTATCCAATGCCGCCAGAATGTCGAAGTTGCTCTGCATCTTCTGCACCTGTGCCGGAGTCTCCGGAAGAACCTCTGTCACCATCTCAGGAACACCATCAGCATCTGCCGCTTCTTCAGTCCTTATCTCCTCCGCGAACTTCAGATACTCCTTCTTACTCACTCCCTGAGGACGCGGTGCATCATATCCAAGACTCTCATAGCCGACACCGTATTTCATCTGCACCGCCCTTGCATCAAGATCCCTGCGGACAATCTCCTTCTTGTTGGCATCCAAGGCTGCGATAATCTTCGAGTGTTCACCCTCCACCTGATCCTGCATAGCACGGTGGATGTACATATAAGGCTCTGCCCAGGTATTGAACTGCAGGCCATAGTTCTTGTCATCAATGCAGAGACGCACCCTTGACAAATCGTGAGGATCGTACTCGACCACGAACTCCCTGCCTGTATTCTTCCTTCTCCACTCCAAGTCCGGAACATTCGGAGCACTGAACACCTCGTATGCCTTCTTCTCACCATTCAGAGTCACCTCAATGCCGTTGGCACGGAAGGTAGAAGGCTTCTCGGTAGCGATATAGAACACCTTATCCTTGATGACATCTGTCAATGCTATTGCCTGAGGATTGACAGATGTCGAATACACCTCCAGACGGCTCTTGCCTGCGAACTTCGGATGAGGCATGGAGTTCCACTGTCTGATGCAGTCCTCATTCGCTGCCTTGACCTCCTCATAAGACGGCAGGGATTCTTTATTCTGCTGGATTCTGTCAATATCTATCTTGGTCTTGGCTGACTTGGCTGTAATGTTACCTCCAGTGTAATTGATATACTGATGGAGTACCTGTGCCTGGAATCTGCCGAACGCGGCCTCAATGGTCTTGGACTTACCGTTGTTAGGAGCCGTAGTGTGAGAGATAGTTCCGAGCTTGGCTCTCCAGCGTTTGGCGGCATCGGATGTGAATCCCGCCTGGTTATCTGATACCAACTCGTAAGGCAGGAATCCTGTCCTCTCGAAGGCGTGTCTTAGAGCCTCGTAAGTAGTACGGAAAGACTCCTGAGCACACATATACCAGCCGACAAACACTTCGCTGAAAGCATCCATAACATAGATACAACTGGTAGTTCCTACCCCATTCCTGCGGGTCTTCTCGTTCCAGAACTGGAAATACAGGTTGACCTTCGTACCGTCAATATACCACAGAGCATCACGGCAACTGGCCATAATCGTCCTGTGCTGACGGTTGAACAGGTTATTCGCCCTCTGTGAACCCTGCTCAACGGCATACCACTGAGGCTTGATGTCCGGTCTCTCGAAGAAATTGATAAGAGTCTGAGCCGATTTGATAGGTTTCCAACCCATTTCAAGAGCAGTCTCGTTGTAATAATCAAGCAACTGAGCAAGTGTATATACCGGATTGACACTGTTCTTGTGAGCCAACAGCCATTCCTCAGCTTCAGGAGTAATCTTGGAAGTGTTCGCATTACCGAGTTTACCGCTAATGAGGCATTGATAGCCGTCCCTGGCATATTCGTGCATCTTTGCACGCAGTCTGGACGCGTTCTTCGGCAGGGTGTGACCGTAGTTGTCACGGTATTCCTCGCACATCGCCAGGATATTGTTCCAAGCCACAGGTGTCCTGTTGCCCTTTTGGTTGCGATTGCGCTTCTGGCCTGACTCCATCTCTAAGAGTCTGTTCAATACCGATGCATTTATAAGATATTCCTGCTGTTTGTCCTCCTTCAGAAGACTTCCGTCCGGAAGAATATGCCCTGCAAAGAACTCGCGGGCCTGCTCGTCGAATGTAATCATACTGTTGTGTCTCAGTACTGCCTCTTCAGGATCGCCATACTTGGCAATATACTTCACCTTGAACCTATCTGGAAGAGTGGCCCATTCCACCTCGGCCTCCTTGCCCAGACCACCGCCTCTGACTACGACATTGATGCGATTGCGTGTATTCAACTTATCATAGCACGCCTTACTCATAACTGCATCACCATTGTCTGTGCGAGTCAAGTCGGTATAAGTCACTGTCAATCTGTTACCTATATATCCCATTCAATTTACTTTAGTACCCCGTCGCGGACTCGAACCGCGGACCATATCGCCTGACCTGCAGGTTGGATTGTTCTACCGACTGAACTAACGGGGCTGGCACCCTTCTAACCATATAAACACTACAAAAACGGCCTCAAACAACAACGGGTGCCTATGCTGTCATTGTCAGCTCTTACCGTTTAACTCCTATACCACGCAAAGATTCGATATACTCTTTCCATTGCAGCATTTCTAACCTCCTTATGTGCGATGCTCTGATTCTCTTAATCAGCCATTTCATTGCATTACAGGCTTTAACTTCCTTTCCTCCGAGATTCTCTGAGCCTTAGCCAGAATATTACCCCAAGAGTTCATATCGACATCGTAGTAGCACTCATCCCGCCTCTCAGGTGCGAGGATACTCAACCTGTTTCCCTCCAGCACAACCTCCACTCCGGCAGCGAACCTCTGTCGCATCAATCCGTTTTCGAATGATGTCTGACAATTCGGTATAAAGTCCTCCTCGCGGTATTCTCCGCCCATAGCGATTGCATCGCGACGAATATTGTCACCTCTCTTATTCTTGGTCAGGAATGATACGGCCATCCACACTGCTCTGGTGGTAATGCCATACTTACTTGCAAGCTCATTGGCAATCTTGCTATTGATACTAATGTACTTCCTCATAATATTGATTTATTGTCAATTGTTCTTAACTTTGCCACTCTTCCGTGATGGAAGTTTTGCAAAGTAACAAAAGATTTCGCCATTATGCAAGAAAAAGAGCAAAAGATTTCGCCAATAAAAGATAGAATCTTGCACTTTGCTGGTTCTCTTGGAATCAGCAAAAGGGAGTTTTATAGTAAAATTCAAGTTTCGAGAGGCACTTTGGAATCAAAAACAGGAATTACTGAAGATGTATTGGCGAAATTTATCGCCACATATCCAGATGTTTCATTAAACTGGCTATTGACTGGCGAAGGAAATATGCTAAAGGAGACAATGCCTGTAGCTATTAATCAGACTTTTCCTCTCCGTACTGACCGACAAGTGGAAATTCAGGATATTCCTCTTTATGACATCAGTGCAACTGCCGGAATCCTTGCCATATTCAACGACAATCACATAAATCCGGAAGACTACCTAAGAGTTCCGAATCTTCCTCCGGTTGATGGAGCTATATATGTAAGAGGAGAATCTATGGTACCACTTCTGAAGAGTGGAGACATTATAATATATAAGAAACTTGCCTGTTCTCTTGACAGTATTCTGTGGGGGCAAATATACTTACTGTCATTCTCGGCCGGTGGTGAGACATTCACTGTAGTCAAATACCTGCAGAAGTCTGATCAGCCAGGCTATATCCGTTTGGTTAGTCAGAACGACCGTTTCCAACCTAAAGATATCCCACTCGACAGCATCCACGCCCTTGCTATCGTCAAAGCTTCAATTACTTTTCACACCATAGAATAGGTGGCATCAATATTGAGGCTATTTCAACATATTTACTAACCTTTTAATTTCAAACAATTATGGATGCAATCGTATCATGGATTTTGGAGCATTGGCCGATGTTGGGAGTCATTGTAATTGTTGCAGTGATAGTGTGGTTTATATCCCAATACGTTGCTAAGGTTGAGAACTCCAGAAAGAAAATCGAGACTCTGCCATGCGAGTCTCACAAATCAGCTATTGACAGTCTGACAACGATGAATACCACGGTGGACTCCATCAACGAGCAGGTAACGGAAATTTCAAAGTGGATAATGCGATTTGACGGCTCTATGATAGATCCGCTGACCCGCAAATGTAGTCCTCGCATTATGACATTTGTCGGGCAAGAATTGTTCAGGCAGTCGGGGGCAGAGCAAGCAGTCAGCGACAATGCCTCTTATCTCATTTCCGAGATAGAAAAGAAGTCACCAGCAACTCCTTACGATGTTGAGAACACTGCCTTGAATGTCTTGTTGGGCAATATGACTCATTCTATGTATGAGCCAATCAAGAACTACATCTACTACCAACCGGAAATTATTACCCTAAAGAATGAAAAAGGCGAAGACTGTCAGATACATCTGTCTCTTAATGCTATTATCCGTCTAATGGGCATCAAACTGAGAGACTTATATCTTGCAAAACACCCGGAAATAATACCGGAATAACACTCTGCCAAGAATCCGCAATAACGGTCGACACTGATAAGGATGTCGGCCGTTTGTTTTGCTATAGTAAGCCGCACACACACTTTTTTCGCCTCTATTACATCCTTAATCCATCATTTACAGTCACTTATCTTCAATTTTAAGCGCAAAATTTATGTATTTTGGGGTACTTATACAGCCTTTTTTCTGCATTTTCCTGCGTTTTTATGTCAGTTTGGGGTAATTATACAGGGTTATTTTGCACGAATTTGTCCGCCCTAATGTCCGTCCAATATGCACTTTTCGTTTTAGCGGTGTCCGTCCTAATGTCCGTCCAAGTGTCCGCCCTCTCTGAATTATGGGTGTTTTAGAAGTTTTCAGGCAAGCAGAGAATTGGCGGCTTTTTCCACGCCTTTTAAGACCCATTTGAACAGTATTCATCTGGTAATTGAACAGAGACTCCAGAATACAATAATACCGCCTATACGCCCTTAAATGGACAATATAGACGGTTTCAGCCTCTTTTACGCTTCAAAGTAAACGCCCGCCGGCCTCAATGTTAAACACTTCTCAAATAATCCGTTCAAACGCGGCCCGGAATGTTAAGCCCAAGTAAAGCAATTGTACAATTCGTTTTTGAACCCCTTTTACCTAACTCTCACACTCTCAACTACTTCCTATTTCCTACTTAACACATCTCGTTTTTACCCCCTTATGAGTAACGGAGAATTGTACACTATAGTCACCAACAAAGCAGCAAAAGGAAGAAATGGATCTATAGTAGCGATTGTC
>URDD01000040.1 GCA_900546395.1 uncultured Bacteroidales bacterium
TGTCCTCTGTCGGCCTTCAATGCGGAATTTTTTATTGCCTCAAATGCAAGCTCCTTATCAAAGCCCCCGAATCCCTTGACAATAGCGTCAGCGACAGGAATGATTCCAGGATTGCCTACCATACAGTCTGTTTCACACCCCATGAGATGCCATACGGGAAGTTTGCCCTGCTGACGGTAGATATTAAGCATAGTATTCATCATATCAGGCATTTTCTCCTGATGAATCAGGGTCATCAGCGGAAATGCAGCCCTGTAAGTATCCCAAAGAGAGAATGTCGTATAGTTTACAAAACCTTCCGGACCATGGTTCTGATGATCCGCACCGTAATAGCTTCCATCTACGTCACAGAATACTGAAGGAGCTATCATTGTATGGTACAAAGCTGTATAGAACACGCGACGTGCAACATCATCAGAAGTCTCTACTCTGACCTTTGAAAGCTCGGCATTCCATGCGGCATCGGCAGCCTTTGCAACAGCATCAAAATCCCATCCGGCAAGTTCTGACTCCAGATTTTTCTTTGCCCCCTCGATGCTCACCGGAGACAAAGCCACTTTGAGGAGCACCTTTTCATTGTCCGATGTACTGAAAGATGCGCGCGCATACATATTGTCTTTTCCGGCAAGTTCAAAGCTGTCAAAAGGCTTTGAAAACTCTGCAACGAAATAAATCCTCTGGTCATTGGCCCAACCTTTTGAGTATCTGTAGCCTACAACACGGTTATTTCCTTCCGGCCTCATTTCTGTCTTTACAGGATCGTCCCAGCAACCTCCATTTTCAAGGTCGAAAACCAAAGCTGCCTTATCAGAAGCCGGAAAAGTATATCTATGCATTCCGACACGTGCCGTTGCTGTCATTTCTGCTGTAATGCCATAACGCATAAGAGGAACGCTGTAATATCCCGGCCTGCTAATCTCACGACTGCGGTCTGCATACGACCACATACCTGAATTCTGGTCTTCCTCAGTACCTCTTGCATACACTACGTCTCCTGTGACAGGCATCACCGTCACATCAAAAAGGTCACCTATTCCGGTTCCGCTGAGGTGAGTATGAGAAAATCCTATTACTGTAGAATCGCTGACATGGTATCCGGAACACCAGTCCCAGGACTCCGGGATACTGGTCGGACCCAGCTGGACAAAACCGAATGGGACGTTTGCACCTACAAACACATGACCGTGTCCTCCGGTACCGATCTTTGTATCGACATAGCCGGTAAGGCTTTCCGGAGCAGAAGAGCCGGCACAGCCTGCAATTGCAAGAGCTGCAAGACCTGCCGCAACAAAACTTCCTGCCAAATTAATCTTGTTAAAGTTCATATTTCTATTCAATTAAATTATCCGTCTTAGAAGCTGTTAAATGCTATTTGCAGTCAAATACCACTTTCCCTCCTTCAAGCAGAGTATCATGGTCTATGCGGAACGAAGATGTACGCCCGCCTACTGCCACCTTACGCACATAACCATCGCCTGTCCTCTCCAAAACAAGCCTGCCGGTATTATGACAGGAAGAATCAAGTTCAATCTCCACCTTGTCAAAAACAGGAGCAGTCAATGTATAGAACGGCTCTCCCGGACAGTCCGGATAGAACCCCATCATAGAAAACACAGCCCATGCAGACATTGTTCCCGTATCATCATTTCCAGGAATTCCGTCAGGCTGGTCAGTATAGTACCTGTCCAGCAATTCACGGACAGTTTTCTGGGTGCGCCACTGCTCTCCCTTGAAATAGCTGAAAAGATATGGATAAGCTATATCAGGCTCATTTGCAGGATCATACAGTCCTTCATCAAAAACTTTCTGAAGTTTATCCACAAATTTTTTCCTGCCACCCATAAGAGCAGCCAGGCCTTCTACGTCATGAGGAACATAGAAAGTATAGTTCCAGGCACTTCCTTCATGGAAGCCGGGAGCAGTCTCGAAATTCTCACCCTGACGAGGATTGAAAGGAGAATAGAACGAGCCGTCTTTCATCAGCGGTCTTAAAGTTCCATACTCCGGACAATAGTAATGTCTGTATCCGAGAGACGCTTTTCTGAAACGTTCCGCATCCTCCTTATGTCCAAGGGAATCAGCCAGAATCGCCAGAGCATTGTCTGCCACATAATATTCAAGGGCATGAGAAACAGCATTGTCTCCGGAAAGGTCAGCAGAATAGACTCCTAACGGAATATATCCCGATTCAATATAGGCATCGACATCCGGGCGCATCTTATTATTCTTTCCAGGAGTAGTAGCTGACTTTACAAAAGCCTCGTATGCAGTTTCAATATCAAAATCTCTCAAACCTTTGAACCATGTATCTGCAATAACAGGAATTGCGGGATCGCCCTCCATAGTAAAAGTCTCACGGCCGTAAAGTTCCCATTTAGGCATCCAGCCCCATTCCTCATATATACCTATCATCGAACGGACCATATCAAGCTGACGCTTAGGATAGACAAGAGTCATAAGCTGGTGTACGTTCCTGTAAGTATCCCACAATGAGAATACTGTATATCTGTTCTCCCCGGCTCCGACCTTTCCGACACCGTCATTTTCCATAAGAGGATACTCTCCGTTTACGTCATTTAGAACATTAGGATGGATAAGAGTGTGGTATAGAGCTGTATAGAAAACAGTCTTGTCTTTTTCCGTACCTCCTGTAACCTTGATTTTAGAAAGATCATTTTCCCATAGCGCAGATGCAGCAGCCTTCACTCCGTCAAAGTCAAATCCGTTCTGCTCTGCCTCCAGGTTTTCCCAGGCATTTTCAGTACTTACAAAAGAAACTCCCATCTGGACTTCTATCTGCTCCCCTTCCTCAGTGTCAAAAGAAAACCAGTAACCTATGTCATCTCCTGCAAGTTCTCGACCGTAACGGGTGTAAAGTTTGTATTTTCCGTTATCAGGAGTCCACTCGGCTTCTACACCTTTCATTTCTCTCTGCTTTTTCCAGAATCCGCTCTCTTTCGGCGTCTTGCTGACTCTCAGAGCAAAGTATATAGGAAAAACAGCCTGAGGATTATAGCAGAAAGTTCCCAGAAGTCTCATGCCCTCGATTTCCGTATCACTCACCTTACGCACCATAGCGCCGGTCTCATTTGTCAGACCTTCACCAAGATTGAGAAGGATATTTCCACGGCCTTCAGGGAAAGTATATCTTTCAGCTGATGTACGCATAGTAGCAGTAACTTCTGTCTTTATGCCGTATGCTGAAAGAGTATTGGTATAATATCCCGGAACAGCCTGTTCTTCTGTATATTCCGAACCATACAGATGATAATCCACCTGAAGAGGTCCAGAAGTAGGCATCGTAAGAAGCGCTCCGAGTTCAGGACACCCCACACCACTCAGATTGACATGAGAATAGCCTGTAAAGAATTTGTTTTCAAAACAATATGGCGTTGACCACCATCTGCTGTCCTTATCATAGACATTCAGTTCAGACCCCATTACATTAAATGGGGAAACAGACATCATTCCATTGGGACAGATAGCTCCCGGATTTGTAGTTCCGAAATTCGTAGTTCCTATAAAGGGATTGACGTAACTGCAAACACCATCCTGCGGTATTTGCGAGACGGTGTCTCGTGCCAGGACGACCTGGGCAAGAGACACCGCCGCCAAAGTTATGATCGTAAGTCTGAATTTCATTCTTCCTTAAGATTATAATATGCTTGTCTTTTTGGTAAAATCAATAATCTCAGGTATATATCCGAATGCAAGTCCCACTACAGTATCAGCACATCCGTAATAAACAGCTACGCGGCCTGTCTCCGGATCATGAAGTGAAGCGCAAGGGAAACATACATTAGGAACATCACCTGTACACTCATAAATAGTCTCAGGGTGCAGAAGATAAGGACCTGTACGGGCAATCGCCTTCCATGGCTGCTCCAAATCAAGAAGGGCAGAACCGAAAGAGTAGTTGTATCCCTGGCATGTACGGTGTACTCCGTGATAGAACATAAGCCATCCTTCAGAAGTCTCAATAGGAACAGGGCCTGCTCCTATCTTACAGCACTGCCATGCACTCTTTTCAAAATCAGACGGTCCCATTACAAAACGATGGTGTCCCCAATACTCCAGATCAGGTGATTCAGAATAGAAGATATCTCCGAACGGAGTATGTCCGGTATCACTCGGACGTGACAGCATTGCAAACTTGCCGTTTATCTTACGAGGAAACAGTACTCCGTTTCGGTTATACGGAAGAAATGCATTCTCTAACTGATGGAAAGTCTTGAAATCCTCCGTCCATGCTATACCGATAGTAGGCCCGTGGTATCCGTTACACCAGGTAACATAATAGCGATCTTCTATCTTGCAGACTCTCGGATCATATCCGTAAACCCAATCCTTAACCTCAGGAATATCACAGTCAAATTTCAAAGTCTCAGGGTCAAGCTCCCATTTCAGTCCATCCTTTGAAAATCCGACATGCAGAGTCATTCTGATATTGGTATCATCACAACGGAAAACTCCGGCATAACCATCCTTGAAAGGAACTACGGCAGAATTGAATATACTGTTTGAGTTCGGAAGCAGATCTCTGGGAATGACAGGATTCGCAGAATATCTCCACATTACCTTTTCTGAACCAGACGGACGCTCTTCCCAAGGCATTGCAGGAAGCGGCGCACCTACGATATTTATTTTTTTATCCATTGTAATAATTTATTAGTGAATTAATTGTCTATTTGTCTTTCTGAACATTGTCAGGATAAGTGAAAGGCAGGAATTTAGTCATTGCAAATACAGGTATGACTGCAAGCATTACCACTATGAAGAACATCTTGTATCCAAGAGCATCACTGAGGAATCCTGAAACCGCACCAGTCATCATAACTGAGAGATTCATGATTCCTGAGGCAAAAGCGTAATGCGCCATCTGGTGTTTTCCAGGCGCCACCTGCTGCATCATAAACAAGGTCAGACCTACAAAACCGAAGCCATAACCAAAATACTCAAGAACAATACCGCTTCCTATCAGCCAGGTTGAAGACGGCTGGGCTATAGCAAAATATGTATATATCAAAAACGGAATATTGAAAATACACACCAATGAGAAAAGCGCTTTTTTAAGACCTATCCTGGAAATATAATATCCTGCCGCCAGTGAACCGAGGACAAATGCTGCAGCTCCGAATGTACCGTAAAACAGACCTATCTGCTTTTCTGTAAGTCCGAGACCTCCGGAAGCGACATCTGCCTTAAGGAAAAGAGGGACAATTTTCATCACGAAACCTTCTCCCAAACGGTAGAAGATAATGAAAGCTATATACAGCCATATATGCTTCTTGCTGAAAAAGTCCTTGATAACAACCCATAGTTCAGTCATCACTTCTGAAGCCGTCCTGTTCTCAGGCTTGGCTGCAGCACCTCCTGAAGGGAGGGTCTTCGCATGATACAGTCCGAGAACCAAAAGTATGATACCGCATACTGATATGATTATTGTCCATGCAGGAAGGGCAGCCTCGATTTCCGTAGCCCCTGCAGCGCGATAGAATTCCATCAGCATTCCTGCTATATAAACCAGAAGGCCTGTAGCCAGAAGTTTTGCCAAATTATAGAAAGCACCCTGCCAGCCAATATATTTTGCCTGGTCCTGCTGGGAGAGTTCAGCCATATAAAGTCCGTCAAGAGCAATATCGTGAGTAGCTCCGCTCATGGCAATAACTGCAAGGATGGCGATGCTTACAGCAAAGAATGAAGGCAAATGCAAGGCCAGAGCCACCAGGCCGAAGCCTACACCTGAAATAAGCTGGGTGGCAACAACGAAAAACTTCTTTGTCTTGAAAATCTCAAGGAAAGGGCTCCAAAGGAATTTTATTGTCCAGGGAAACATTATTATGGAAGTCCACAGCGCAATCCGGCTGTCTTCAATACCCAATCCCTTAAACATCAATACACACACTACATTAAGAACTACAAATGGCATTCCCATTGCAAAATATGCACTCGGGACCCATCTCAAAGGGGAACTGTTTTTGCTGTTCATCATTATATGATAATGGTTTAAGCGTCAAAGATACGAAATGTTTCAATTACTTCAATCCTTTTTCGCATCTGAAGATATAAATCGTTATCTTTGGAATTGAGTTAAAAAAATAGATGTAGCATATAAAACAAACTTCGCGATGGACAGAATTGACGAATTGTTCCCTTCATACGATGAAAAAGGAAAAGAGTTGGTCAGGGCAGCATACCGCATAGCCGAAGTTGCACTTGACGGACATACAAGAGGAAACGGAAAGCCGTTTATCGAACATCCGGCAGGAGTCGCAAAAATAGCAGCTGACGAAATAGGTCTGCCTCCGGAGTGCATTGCAGCTGTTTTCCTGCACGAGGCGACCAGGTTTCATCCGGACATAGACATAACTTCAGGACAAAATTTCGGGAAAGATGTATTTACAATGGTAGATGGACTTAACAAGATTTCCACCATCAAGCCAAAGGATACCAGACTCGAAGCAGAAAACTATAAGAAACTTATTGTATCCTACTCCAAAGATCCGCGTGTCACAGTGCTGAAACTGGCTGACAGACTTGAAGTCATGCGGTCCCTTGAGATTTTCCCTAAACTTTCCAGAGAAAGGAAAATACTCGAGACGCTGATGCTTTACATTCCGCTTGCCCACCAGCTCGGGCTTTACAATATGAAAAGCGAGATGGAAGACATCTACTTCAAATATGCAGAGGCAGAACAATATAGGGCAATCACCAACAAACTGAAGGCTACAGAAAAGGACAGACAGAAACTGATGACCCAGTTCATCGAGCCGCTGAAACAGTCCCTTTCAGACGCCGGTATCAAATACAAGCTGAAAATCCGGACAAAGACAGCATACTCTATATGGAGGAAGATGCAGAAACAGAAAGTGCCGTTTGAAAATGTCTATGATGTGTTCGCTATCCGGTTCATAATAGACTGTGATGCTGACAGGGAGACCGAGCACGCACTATGCTGGAAGGTATTCTCCTATGTAACAGAAGAATACGAATCCGACACAAACAGACTGAGAGACTGGATTTCCAATCCTAAACCCAACGGATACGAATCGCTCCACATCACAGTAAAAAACAGCGACAATGTATATCTGGAAGTTCAGATAAGGACCAAGAGGATGGATGATATGGCAGAAAACGGTCTGGCATCTCACTGGTCATATAAAGGAATCAAGCACGAAGCCACTCTTGACAAATGGCTGGCATCCGTGCGCTCTGCACTTGAACATCCGCAGGGTACATCCGATGCAGAATCGGAACAATACTATAAAGATGACCTTCCTGAGCCGCCGTCAAAGGAAATCTTCGTATTCACCCCTTCAGGCGAACTGCGCAAACTCCCTGCAGGAGCAAGCGTGCTGGACTTCGCCTTTGATATACATTCCAACCTGGGTGTAAAATGCTCCGGCGGAAAGATAAACGGAAAAGCTGTCCCTATCAAAGAAAAGCTTAAGACCGGTGACATTGTGGAAATAATGAGTTCGAAGAACCAGAAACCTTCACAGGACTGGCTGAATTTTGTAGTGTCATCAAAAGCCCGTACAAAAATCAAGCAAAAACTCAGTGAGGCTGAATTCCAGAAAGCGGCAGAGGGAAAGGAACTGTTGGGTAGAAGGCTGAAAAACTGGAAAATGGAGCTTGATGACGAGACCCTTTCCTCCCTTATGAAAAAACTTCAGTATAAGACTGTGAACGCTTTCTATGCAGCCGTAGGTGATGAAACCTTAGACGTGGCAGACATAAAAGAAATGATTCTCAGCATAACTGATGGAAAGGGAAAGGAGCTGCAGGAAAACGATGAAGTCCACGACAAAAAAACCTGGGACGGAAAAGACGTATCAACAGATGATATTCTGATACTCAGTGCTAAAAACGTAAAAAACCTGGATTACAAAATGGCCAAATGCTGCAACCCGGTATATGGCGACGATGTATTCGGATTCGTTTCAATAAAGGAAGGCATAAAAATCCACAGGATTTCGTGTCCTAATGCTGCCAGGCTTATAGAAAGATATCCGTACAGAATCCAGAAAGTAAAATGGAGCGACTCGCCGAGTACTACAAGTTTCCAGACAACACTGCGCATAGTGGCAGCTCTGGAGGCATCCTCCATAAACGAAGTGATCGACGTGATAAACACCTTCAAGGCGTCCATCAGGTCGTTCACATCAAATGAAAATGCCAAAAACGGCACATACGACATAACCGTAACCTTATCTATCCCAAGCAATATGGAACTGGACAAGATACTCTCACTTCTGCGGATGAAGCGCAATGTACTGAAAGTCACCCGCAATTAGTCTTCGACTTCGCAGCCCCGGAAATAAAAGTCCGAGGCTGCTTTTTCTTCAGTAAAGCAGAAATATGTCATCTCGGCTTCGGAGCATACTTCACCATTGTAAATGATACAGGCTGAAATGAATGCGAAGTTTCGTTTTGTCTCCTTTATATGTGCCCTGACTTCAAGTTTCTCCCCTGCTCCTGTAGATACAGGTTTCCTGTACTTTATGTTCAAGTTTGTAGTCATACCGGCAGTCTGGAGTTTGCGTGCAATCACCCATGCCGCTATTTCATCCATCAGTGCAGCCTGAATCCCTCCGTGAAGAGTCTTAAGCCAGCCCTGATAATTGTCTGACGGAGTCCAGAAAGAGACTATTTCATCTCCGTCTTCGTAAAACTCCATTTTAAGTCCGTAAGGATTTTCAGGTGCACACCCGAAACAGTTGTACCCGTCCTTTACGAGATCCTTCCAAGGATTAATGATTTTCTTCATACCCGAATGTTTAGTAAATTTCCGTTTGCCGGTAAGGTACTTACAAGCAGCCAGATGCCTGCATTTCACGGAGTCACTGATGCTCGTCCATCCGCTTGCGAGCAAGATCCTCAAACCTCGTGCCCGGACGTCCGTAGTTGGCATAAGGATAAATGGAAATACCTCCGCGCGGTGTGAAAAGTCCGGTCACTTCAATATATTTTGGATCCATAAGTCTTATAAGGTCCTTCATAATCTTGTTGACGCAGTCTTCGTGAAAATCACCATGATTCCTGAAGCTGAAAAGATAAAGTTTAAGACTCTTGCTTTCCACCATCTTTACGTCAGGAATATAACTTATGCGTATCTCCGCAAAGTCCGGCTGCCCAGTTATAGGACACAGGCTGGTAAACTCCGGACAGTTGAACCTAACCCAATAATCGTTGTCCCGGTGTCTGTTCTCAAACGTCTCCAGCACTTCCGGAGCATAATCACTTCTGTATTCTGTCTTTTTTCCGAGAGACTTGAGTCCCTCATTTTCTCTTGTTTCCATCTTCTGTAAAATTTCCACATTTATATATCAGTGATTCTGAAAGGGTTATACGAGATATTCGTATCAAATGTATCAACACCTTCGTGTTTTTTCACTCTCCGTACTACTACATTCGTTACAGGTAAAATCACTATTTCGTACGCTGTCTTGAGAAAAATCTGCAGTGCCATAAGCTTAAGCATTTCCTCAAATCCCACACCCCAGAACGCTATCGGAAAGAATATCAGAGAATCAACCGTCTCTCCGCAAACTGAAGAAACTACCGCCCTGACCGAAAAACGTTTTCCGTGTGAAGCGACTTTCATCTTGCTCATCACATAAGCATTGACTGTAGAACCTGCAAGAAAAGCAAGCAGGGATGCAAGCGTGATGCGAGGGGCAAGTGCAAAAATATAGTCAAAATGCTCTCCTCCGTCCCAGAAATCTGCAGCCGGAAGCAGTCTCACAATCTGAGCCATTGCCACTACGAAAAAGTTCATGGCGAAACCTG
This sequence comes from uncultured Bacteroidales bacterium, assembly GCA_900546395.1. GTDB lineage: Bacteria > Bacteroidota > Bacteroidia > Bacteroidales > UBA932 > Cryptobacteroides. The sequence goes on from URDD01000040.1 coordinate 9,793, forward strand.
TCCAGATGACCAGCCTTGCCTTCTTGTAACCCCAGACTTCTACTATACAGTCATTAAGGATGTAGGATACCGGGAAAATAATGACACCTCCAGTAAGGGTAATCAGTCCCGCAGTAAAGATTTTCGTCTCAAAAAGATTGGATGCTATGAGACACACATTGAAAAGGATTGCCATCAATACGAATGGCACAGAAAGCATCTGCCTCTGTCTTGAGGCATTTGCAGAAAGATTTTTGTTTTGCATATCTTGTTTTTAATTTCGGGAAAGAGGAGGCTGTACCAAAATACGATTCTGATTCAGCCTCCAAGCCTTGACGTCATCTTTCCCAAGGGTGGTTACCAAGCACACCCCATGGTTTATAAATAAATGATTGTTACTCTGCTGCCTTGAGTCTCTCGGCATTCTCTGCCACCTGAAGCTGGTCAATCACCTCCTGTATGTCTCCGTCCATAAAGACAGGAAGATTATACATAGTATAGTTGATACGGTGATCGGTCATTCTGGACTGAGGATAGTTGTAAGTACGGATTTTTGCAGAACGGTCGCCGGTAGAAACCATTGTCTTACGTTTTGCAGAAATCTCATTGAGATACTTTTCATACTCCATATTGTACAGACGAGTACGGAGTTCGGAGAGAGCCTTGTCGAAGTTTTTCAGCTGAGACTTCTCATCCTGACACTGCACTACGATACCTGACGGTATATGTGTAAGTCTGATAGCAGAATAAGTAGTATTCACAGACTGTCCTCCAGGACCTGAAGAACAGAATGTATCCTTTCTGATATCATTCATATTCAGCTCGATATCGAACTCATCCGCCTCCGGAAGAACAGCTACGGACGCAGCAGAGGTATGTACTCTTCCCTGAGTTTCTGTCTGCGGCACACGCTGGACACGGTGAACTCCGGACTCATACTTCAGGATACCATATACTCCGTCTCCTATTACTTTGAAAACGACTTCCTTGAATCCGCCTGCCGCACCTTCCGACTGGCTTGTCACTTCCATTTTCCAGCCTCTGCGTTCTATATATTTAGAATACATACGGAAAAGGTCTCCTGCAAAAATGGCAGCCTCGTCTCCACCGGCTCCGCCTCTGATCTCAACGATGGCATTCTTGCTGTCCTGAGGGTCGGCAGGAATAAGAAGCAGCTTTATATTCTGCTCCATATCAGGAAGTTTCTGCTCTATTTCAGCTATTTCCTCCTTCGCCATTTCACGAAGTTCCTCATCTTTTTCGTTGGCTATGATATCCTTTGCGGACTCATAGTCCTCCACCATTTTCTTGTACTCCTGACCGGCAGCAATGATAGGAGACAATTCCTTGTACTCCTTGTTCAGCTGCACATATTTTTTCATATCTGATATCACCTCAGGGTCAGACAACTGTGCCTGAAGCGACTCATATTTGTCCTGCAATCCCAGGACCTTGTCCAAAAGTGAATTTTCTGCCATATGATTTATGTACCTTATTCTATTATTTTATTGACTTTATATAACAGCGCCTTCTCATAAACGGTTCGCATTCTCCGTACTTATCCCAGACAAACGAAGCGTTGTTTGTCTCTATCTGAGGGTTCGTAATTGCCCATTTCACTCCGTTTTTCCTGAAATTGCCTGCCATTATGACATGAAAAATAGATGAGACTCCAGTATTCTGCCATTTAGGAGAAGCCCCATTCAGTACCAGGTCTATAGTATCAAACTTCTTCAATGCTTTGAGCAAATGGAACCAGCCGAACGGGAACATCGAGCCACGGGCCTTCTTCAGAGCTTCTGAAATGCACGGGAATGCAATTCCGAATGCAGCTATGTCCTTGTCTTCGTCAAAAAGGAAACAGCATAGCCTCTGGTCCAGCATCCCGATTGTCTGGTTTGCTTCCTCCTCTATTTCTTCATCCGTAAACGGAATGAAATTGTGAACAGCGCCTACAAAACCGTCATTGTAGATTTTGAAAAACTTACGGACGAGAGAACGGTCATGCTTGAGGGAGTCCACCTGTCCCTCTGTGATTTTATATCTGGTCATCAGCCTGTCTGCTATTGCGACCATCTTTTCGGGCACAGGCTGGTCAGCTCTCAGTCGATACTGAATCCAGTCACACTCCTTTTCGAAGCCAAGCTGCGAAATCAGTTCATTATAATACGGGAAATTATAAAGGCAGTTAAAAGGAGGAGTATTTTCAAAACCCTCCACCAGCATTCCCTGCTTTCCGAGAGTATTGTAATACAACGGTCCGTGTATTTCCTCCATTCCGTTCTCCTTCGCCCATGCTTCTGCTGTTCCGATAAGAAGCCGTGCCACTTCTATATCATTGATTGTATCGAACCATCCGAAACGCACACGTTTCGTTTTATAAAGCTCGTTATATCTCGGATTTATCATCGCACATATACGGCCTACCGTCCTGCTTCCGTCCATAACCATCCACATCTTCCGACTGCAGTAACTGAGTGTAGAGGTCTTTGTCAGAGAAAACACCTGGTCCGAATGCAGGGCAGGGACATATTGCGGACAATCTTTGTACAGTATGTCCGGAAATTTGACAAATTTCTTCAGGTCTTTTTTAGACTGCACCTCAACTATTTTATAATCAGCCATATAATTCTGGTTTTCTAGTTAAATACTTATGCCGCAACTGTCTGCGACCTGCAAAGGTAAGAAAAAGTTCCCGAATATTAATGGACCACATGATTCCTGAAAATAAAATTTTGCAAACCTGACTTTTTTACTTAATTTTAAGTGTTATTTGTTTTAAAATTTATTCTTTATGGAAATCATTGACAAGTATTGCCCTAAGTGCGGAACTAAAATCGAAGGAAAGACAAGTTTCTGCCCGGAGTGCGGAGCCAGACTTGATAACAACTATTCAAATGGCATGCATCAGAAAGAAGCAAGTGATAAAAACAAACTTACAGCAGGATTACTTGCCATTTTCCTTGGAAGCCTGGGCATACATTACTTTTATCTGGGCAAATCGACTGCAGGCATTCTTTCAATCATATTGAGCCTGTGTTCCTGCGGCATATGGAGCCTACTGATGTTCGTACAGGGCATAGTGATGCTTACACTCAGCGATGAAGATTTCACCAGAAAATATGTCAATACAGACAAGAGCATACCGCTTTTCTAAGAAGCTGTTTAAATTACTGACTGCCGAAATATCACTTTTTACATAACTGATTGAAACAATATGTATTGCAAACAATGCGGGACAGAGCTTCCCGAAGATACAAAATACTGTCCGTCATGCGGAACTCCACAGGAATCACAGACACGCCAGGAAATCCGTAATTATGAATGCAGCCGGCCTTCAAACCATCTTGCACTTGCCATCATAGTTACATTAATGTGCTGCATTCCTCTGGGAATAGTATCTATTGTTTATTCCGGCAAAGTAGATACAGCCCTGTCTCGAGGAGATACATCAGAGGCTGAACTTATGTCAAGGAAAGCACGGAATTGGGCAATTGCAGGAATTGTAACTTCCTTTTTATCCGTCTTCCTTTATTTTATAATAATGTTCATACTGTTAAGTATGGGGACAGTCGGAAGCATCTGGGGAGCAGAAGAACTTTTCAGTCTTTAAAATCAGAGCGAATGGCAGTACCAGGTAATGATATCAAGGATGGGGGCTGCCAACCTGATAATACTCTTGCTCTGCGGGGTAATGATTAAGATAAAACGAAAACTTGCAGCATGGCTTCTTGTTTCCGCAATAGGTCTTTCCATTGCGGGAATATTGTTTTTGTACTACAGATTCGACCCTGCGGAAAACATTCTGTTTCCCAAATGCATATTCCACACTGTCACAGGGCTTGAATGTCCAGGCTGCGGTTCTCAGAGAGCATTCCATCAGCTGCTGTCGGGAAATATTGCGGAAGCTTTCAAGTACAATGCCTTGGTGGTAGTATCTATCCCATATTTAGGTCTGTGGGCTCTGCTTACGCTTTGGAAGATGTGGAGCAAAAGTGTAGCGGCAAAAAATCAGATCGGACGCGCTGTTGCCGGCTTATATCACGGGAAGGCAGTCTATATAATCCTTTTTGTTGTAATAATATTCTGGATTACACGCAACTTCAGCCCAGCCTTCTGATCCTACTTCCTTCTCATGTCCTTTTTCACGTCCACAATTCTCGTCTTCCTTCATTTCATCCGGGGGAACAGGCCTTTTCCCGGACGAAATCAGAGGCAACCCAAATGACCAGAGTCAACTTTTCTCAGTGACAGACTCTGCGATACCAAATAGCTCACGGAAACGGATGGCGCGGAGAGAGCCTAAAGGGAGGGAGCTGGCGCGGAGTCGGAAGGGTCGGAGGAAAGAAGATGAGTGATTGCAGCCTGGGCGCATACGCAACCGAAGACTGCCGGAAGATAGGAAATTGTACCTACCTGCGACTTCTTGTTACGGTCCTCACACTCCACTATAGCACTGCGCTCCGGGAGCTCTTCTGAAAAGACGACCTTAAAGCCTTTCTTTATCCCCATATGTCTGAGCCGCTTGCGGACTATGTATGCAAGAGGACAGTTGAACGATTTGGAAATATCAGTCAGGCGTACCTTGGTGGCATCGAATTTGGCTCCGGCTCCCATCGAAGAAACCAGCGGAATACCCTTGTCCATACAATATTTTATAAGAGAAAGCTTAGGTGCAAGTGTATCAATGGCATCAACCAGAAAATCTATGGAAAGCCCGCCAAGCACATTTTCCACACTGTCTGCCTCCAGATATTCGGGAATGACAGTTATGTCAAGACCTGGGTTTATATCCAGAAGCCTCTCCCTGAGCACTTCACACTTAGGACGTCCTACAGTCGAATCCAATGCAAGTAACTGCCTGTTCTTATTTGATACAGAGACTGTATCGCTGTCCAAAATGACTATATGTCCGACACCTGACCTTACTATCATTTCAGCGGCATATCCTCCTACTCCTCCTACTCCTATTACAGCCACTCTGGCATTCATGAGGGTATCGATACCTCTCTCCCCTACAAGCATTCCAGTCCTCTCTTTCCAGTTTTCCATAAAATACTAAATATAAAAGATGTATTTGCCGATTAAGATGACAATCCGCGCAAATTTAAAAAGAATAATGTAATTTTGAGTTCCAATACAGAGTATTATATATGAAACGCTACAACTTATTTTACATATCCCCCAAAAAGGAACGGCACGAAAACAAAGGGAGGAATGAGACAAGAACAGCGTCAGTAACCGCTATCTTGCTGTCATCGGCAATCATTTTAACTTCCTGCATAAAAGACAGGGAACCTGCAGGAGCAGACCTTAAACCAGGAGATATTCTTCCTGAATTTTCAGTCACTCTGGACGACGGGAGTACCATAAGCAACGCTTCTCTCGAAGGCTCAGTATCCTGCATAATGTTTTTCCATACCGGATGCCCTGACTGCAAAGCCGCCATACCGGAGGTACAAAAACTGTCAGAAAGCAGGGTTGCCGTGGAAAAGGATATAAAGTTCGTATGCATAAGCAGAGAAGAGGGCCGCGATGAGATAATGGCATTCTGGGATGCAAATAAAATTACACTTCCGTTTTCCGCTCAGGAAGACAGAAGTGTATATAACAAGTTTGCGACCACCGGAGTTCCCCGCATTTATATTTCAGACAGGAACTGCAGGATAAGCGCTGTCTGGTCAGACGACCCCACCCCGCAGTATGAAGAACTGGAAGAAGCCGTCAGGAAGCTTTAGATTATAATCTATTGCAAGTCCCTTACACACCTCACATATCCGTCTTCATTTCCTCCGTTTCTCAAAATAATATTTCCTGAATTACTATCATATACGAAACCATCTCTTTCATTATTATACGGAGCCTTTCCGTCCATTGAAAACGAAGTGGAACTGATATACATAGGCTTTATCGTAACTGTCACAATCTCAGGATCTGGCCAAGGCCAACGACCCGGTTTCTCGTATGTATCGCTGAATGTCTTCCACGCATCGGCCGGCAACCTTGAAGACATTATCATAAGTTCACGAAGATTAGGCACACGGTATCCCGGAGGACATGGATTGGTAGTCTGATAATATGACCATCCCTGCCTGTTCCATATTTCCCGATTATCTACTTCCGGTTTAGGATAAGCACCGTCAATAGTTTCAAACTTCTCATAAGGCAAACTGTTCTGGCTGTGCTCGGAATCCGTAGGAAGAGGGTCTATACTGTAATATCCCCTGGTGGACTTAACATTCATCGTTCCAAGGTCAAAAGCATATTTTCCTTCCGAATCCGGACCGGAAACCTTAACAAAATCTGAAGGAATCTCATTCTGGTTTTCAAGACTGATTCCAAGATTGCGTACACAACGGTATGCATATTTAGGACCGTTCAAATTTACAGAACCGCTATAATATCCGATAGATGCCCCTTCTTCTGCCCACAATACCCAAGGCACATCCGGACTTTCCAATGAACTTGTAGTATAATGCCAATATACACTGTTGCCGGTAGGATTGGAAGGGTACAACCTTGATTCCGCATCCAGTGCATTCTCTCCAAGGAATATATCCTGAAGTTGGTTGACAGACGCAAGATACCATCTCACCTCATCAGAATCAATCTTATTATCCCCGTTCAAATCCCTGTTTCTCAACATACAGGCATAGGCAGCATTGTCATATCCCTGATTTAACTTATAAGCCCCTTCAGTATTCAGGACATCAGACCAACTTAGATTCCTTCCTGATGTCCACTTGAGCATGTTTTCCCTTCCGTTAGACTTTGAAGTGCTATAATTCAATCCTCCTGAAGGCAGAGGATCAAGCCTGTCTGTTTCCATTACGGATTCAAGTCCCCAGGCAGTTTCCAAAGAAGGGTCATTCACATCATATACGGTCCTGATGGACTTCTGTTTGAAAGTATATATAGAGTTTACAATACTTGACTTTCCATCAGGACTGTAACTCGAACCTTCTGCAATAAGATGAAGTTGCCTGTCCTCCTTCTCTACGCTTTCTTTCCACAATGTACGGTATTCTGTATCAAACTCTCCTGTAATCGGATTCTGCTGATAAAGGTATTCATCCACAAAGACAGTGACATAAACCACGTCGTTGCCATTGTCATCCTTTTCAAAAATGACGGATGACGGATTTTGCGCCTCTTTTTTCAACCTTTCTATAAGCTGATGTATGTCAAGAAGTCTTGCATCAGGATGATTCGGATATGAAGGACTCGGCCTGTTGTCACCGAATTCCGGATTGACAGTCACGTCATCATAATCAGGGTCATCATAGTTGAGATTACCAGGAAATTTAACCATTCGCTTTCCATATCTGTTTGTGTCATATCCGTAATCCTTGTTTATGGCAAACTTTATCCACTGATAATCCTTCAGTCCCTTATCTATCTTCTCTTTAGGAGAATACACTCCTGAACTGAATGGAGTATTCACTCCCCACGTCATATTTTCTCCAATATATGAACGCGGTATCGGAACCAAAGCCCTGTCGTAGTGGGAATCGAGCTCGAAAATCTTTGTATTTGCATAAATTAGGTTACCGTCATAACCAGGCCTGTTTTCTACCTCACCCCCGGCCGGATTGGCACCACTGTTGACTTCCACCAGAATATTGCCTATTCCACGTATCTTGACATTGTAGGTATAATGGGTATTTCTGTATGTCTGGTAGTTGTTTGCATCACGTGCATCGTGACCGAGATGGACTGTACATGTCACAGCTGCATTGACAGGTATGTTTTTCGAGTCAATATAGGACAATGTTCCTGTAAACTCGACATAAGTGGAGTTTGCGTTTGCATACGTAAAATCGCCGTCATTGTGCTGCTTTCCGGGATGGGCGATATCCGGAGTATCCAACATTTCCTTGTCACGCTCCTCTCTCATGGCATATCTGAGCGTGTCGGCTGGAAAAGCTGCTTCTGTTATTTCCGCCCTGAACCCTTTTCTGTTTTCCGGCATATAAAAAATGAATCCGCCTCCACCGCCTTGCTCAGAAGAATATTCTGTCTCAGCCGTATATGCAGGTGTATCAAAATACTTCATACCGGCCCCGTCTGCATCCTGAGTAATATTCATAGCGGCTTTATCCTTTGGCAGAAGCAGGGACTGGGCAGGAACACGGCAGATTTTCCAATCCCTTAGCTTGAAGTTGAAATCCTTCCAGTTTTTCTCTGCCGGCTTCTCAGCCGTTATATTGAATTCCACCTTCGCATCTGTCCTTTCAAGCTGGATACTGAAATCCAGCCGTCCGTCAGGGGTAATATCAACGATTTCACTTCCTTTACTATCCCTGGCATAACCTGTCATCATAAACAGACCTCCGCGATAGACAGATGGGGATGTTCCCATATACATTACAGTAGCCTGCAGCTCCTCGAGTGTAGATATCTTGTCAAGGTCAGACTTTGTAAGATAATATGCAGTACCTGTCTTGTCCTTCTCAAACAAGTTTGCGACGCCGACTATTTTCGCATTGGCCAAAGTCTCGGTAGTAAGGACGACACTTCCGTGTGAAGCAGCCTGCTGGTTATCCACATTAAGACCGCCTCCGTCCTGAGTATAGTATTGCTTGAAATGTACACTTCCATCTGGTTTGAAAATGAATATATACAGATTGTTTACCTTGTACTCATATTCAGACGACTGTGCTGACCTGGTTATTACAGGAGCATGCTTTACCGAAAACTCAAGCGTTTTTCTGACATTTATACCTTCCTCGAAGCCGTTGCTTTCAAAGACTTCTGTTTTCATGCATGACACGGCAGCGACTATCGGACATATCAGCAACAATGATATAAATCTATTTATTCTCATAAGTTCCATTAATTAAATGAAGGTACATCCACGGTATTTCCTACCCAGTCAGTCACCTGGAAATTTATAGTCACATCCGCCGTAGTCTGGATAGTGGCATTGATATTAACCTGAGTATTACGGGCAATCGAGTTCAACCTCGATGTGGTTTTATCCACAAAAGCAATAGGCGGATAGTTTCCCGCCGGCCTGACTGTTCTCAGGCTCAATGTATAAGGAGAAGAGAGACCTGATTTCCACGCATAGCTCGGATACATATATACAGTACAAGTATAGGATCCGTCTGCAGGAATCAGCGTACCGGAAGATCCTAACTTATCTTCTTTTATTATCAGAGGCATATAAGATGCATCTGCAGGAACATCAAGTGCACTTTCACTGAATACGAAAAGCCTGTCGCTGAAAAAACTTCCGAAGTCAATTTCCGACAATGTCAAATCCCGGCCAAGCATATTGTTTACAGACAAATTAATCTTGGCAACAGCTCTGCGCACTTCAAGATACAAAGACGCCATATCCTTGGAAATGGTCACTCCCTTGATATGCCCTGATATTGGAAGTCCGGCTGAAGGAGGCGTCCCATCTGTGCTTACATAAGGAAAATACGTGTTATTCAAGTCTTCAAACAGAAGTTTCTCTCCACCATCTACCTTTTCAAGTTCGGCACGTATCACTTCAGTGGTAAATTCCTTGCCTACTGACTCCTCATTAGCTATCGCATAAAAATTGCAGACCCCCAAAGGAACATCAAACAAAGTGAGAGTCCTGACTGAAGCCTCATCCGTATAGGTCTTCTTCTCGTTCTTCAGCACATTCACCTTTCCATCCTTATTGACTGAAGTCATTATGACTCTCAATGTCTTGATACCTTCTCCAGGAACGACCCCGGCAGGAGAAGTACCGGAGCGGAATATCTGCGTTTCCTGCTCCGGAGAGCCGGCACTGAACTTCAATGTCACGGTCGCCGTTTCCCCTGTGTCAGAGCATTGCAGATTCTTGTTGCAGGATTGCGGAAAAAACAGCAGGACTGCCGCCGAGAGCAAGGCTGTCATGGCGGACGGTGACACATATTTAGATAGCTGTAACATAATACTTCTTTTTACAATTCCGGCTCTATATCCTCTATATACCAGTCAGGTACTGTGACTGTAACTCCTATACTCTGGAAATGCACTTCTATAGGAAGCACGGCTTCCTGGCGAGTAACATCCAGTTTATCCTTGTTTTCTATGAGAAAGTCATATACAGACATTCTGTAAAGTTCCTCAGATCCGTCAGAGGAAAGCACTACAAGTTCATGCCTGCAAAGCTCATCAGACAGTGTACCAGCCTTGTCCATTCTGAAAAGACGGAGTCCGGAGGTCCGGTAAAAGCCGTTGTCTTTATCATATTCGAGCTCAGGGTAATATATTCCCCTCTGCTCTGCATTGGTTTCATTTTTAAAAGAAGTCTGGCCATTGGCATTCTCGATACGAATGCTGCATGACGATGACTTCACAGGAGCACTGAGACCTTTTACTATAATATCGACATCGATATGTGAACTTTTAAGTTCTACGGTCTCATAAAAATGCTCTTTGCTGTCAGGGACTGTAAAAGTCTTGCTTCCGATGTAATTGTCGTCGTTTGTTCCGACAGACTCTCTGCGCCCGTCCCATTCAGGATGCTGGATGTAGATTCGGTCCAGAGATGCGGCATCCAAATCCGTCACCTCAGTATTTTCAAACGCATTGCCCACTGCTACCGCCGTATATGTGCCCGGATCAAGTTTCCGGGAAATGGCGAGTGAAGCATCTTTCAATTCGTCCTGTGAATAATTCCACAAAGTAAGAAATCTGCCTTCTGAATCAAAAACATACAGATCCACCTTTGAAATATGGGATGTGAGGACATTGGTCCCGTCAGTATTGTCTCCTGCATAGAAGAAATTCAGGGTAACATTCCCGCATTTGCTGATATCTTCCTTAATACATCCGGCAGACAGGACGACGGCAGCCGAAACAATTATTATTTTCTGGAAAATTTTCATTTTAAAAAGGTTTGTTTAATCTGTACGGAAAAGTTGCCAAGTGTATAAACAGCCCCAACAACTTTTAAAAACCGTCCGGGACAGACCGGAGTCGTCCCCGGACGGTCAATAATGAATTTTTATATCTGCAATGTTATTTCCACTCTACTGTAGTATCCTCGATTGTCCATTCAGCCACCTGAACAGTTGCCTGGATTGCAATCTCTTCTACTGTAGGATCTGTCGTATCAGTAATGTTCTTGTCAGCCACCTCAAGTTTGGTGATTCTGTAGATCTTGCCTGCCTCGAATTTCTCGATAGGTGCCCCCTGAGCATTCTTGTAGCTTTTTACGACTGCATAGCGGAGAGGTTCAAGAGATGCACTCGGATCTGTTGCTGCTGCTTCTGAGAAAGCAAGTGTAAGATAAGGGAAGCCAGCCTCGGCAGGGAAGAAGTTCATAGCGTAGCATTTGTTAAGGTCTGCTGCAGGCCAAACTGCACCTGGAGTAAGGAATGATTCTCCTACTGCGATATCGAGAAGACCGTTCTGAGCCTCAGCCCAAGTTTTGTAATTCACAGCATTTCCCTTTTCTACGGCAATAGCATCATTAAGATAAAGACCGTCGAATTTAAGAGCACTGAAAAGACAGCCTTCTGCCTCATCAATATGTTTGATACCTGACATTTCGATTCTGGCCATTCTCGGATTAAGAATGATATCGCTTTGTGTCTTGAAAATCTTTGCTTGCGTTTGTTCGTCAAGTTTACCTGAATCTACGAATCTGGATTCTGATCCATAGTAAGGAGCAGCAAGACCGCAGTCAACAAATTCCTGAGTAAGAGTCATTTCCTTTTCAGTTGCACCATTTACAAGAACCTCGATTCTCATAGGGTTAACTACATTTCTGAAAACATGCTCTTCTGCCTGCTCGAGAGCCGTCTTAGTGTCATTTGAAGTAAATGAGACCTCAGCACCACCTGAAATGGCAGTCAGTTTAAGAGTCACATTTTTGTACTCAACCGGAGCTGTCGCACCGGATACGCCCTGAGTAGGTGTCTCAACAGCTTTTACCGAAGCTGCATCAACGAAATCTACAGATACTGATACAGGATCTGAACCGAAAGTGCTGTCATCTGTCACTTCTGACTTGTTGCATGCCACAACTGCCATTCCGGCAGCCATCAGCAAATAAAATTTTGATACTTTCATAAATAATTAAATTAAGGTTTTCAAACTGAATATTGTCAATATATCAACTGTTCCAAATTTTTTCCTGCCTCAGAATCTCCTGCCGCCAAAGCCTTTCTGAACCAGACTTCTGCCTCCGGCTCCCTCTGTAACATCATAAGACACACTCCGATAGAGTTAAATGATCGGGAATCGTCTTCATACCGCTCCAGGAGCTGCAGCGCCAACTCATACTCTCCTTTTCTTATAAGAGCATTGGCCGCATTAATCTCATCTGCCGCTATATCGCCAAGAGCATCATAATAAACGGCTATATAGCAAGCATTTCTGAGTTCCGGATAAAGATTCCTAAGCATATACTGATAAGTTTTACCGCCATCTATCGCCTTCAGGCTTCTCTTTCTGTCTTCGCCTTTCTTGAAGTCGATTATTCCTATTATCTCATCTTTTCTATCCATATCGGACTCCAGAACCATCTCTCTCAAACCAGACCAGTTCTCCTCTCCGTTTGTAATGAAGAAGTCTTCGTTTTCCAATACCGGCATCTGAGTCTTAAGGTAGTTTTTCAATGCATCAGCACGTCCGGATGCCAACTGTCTGTTAAATGTCAGAGTACCTTCAGGAGAAGCGTATCCTGTAATCTCTATTTTCTTCAACTTCATATCCCCGGAACTCTGGATTTCCCTGACAGCCCTGACTATTTCCTCAAGAGTCTCTCTGTTTCCGAACTCATCAAGTCTGAGTTCTACTTTTGAAACCTTAAAGAAAACCACCATTTCTTCTTTTTCAAACTTATACCTTCGGTCAACATCCTTGACAGTATAATTGGCTTTTACGGGCTCTATTTCTTCAGCTACGACCGGTACAGGAGGAACATAAAGTTCTGTCGGTCCGACAAGATTCTCACTTCCGCCAGATTCCGTGCAACCGCATCCTACAACTTCTCTTTTCACATCCAAAGAAGCCGACTTCATCCATCTTCTGTAAGGTATGGCTGAAGAATACGCCACCGATGCGCCACGTATAGCCGCATTTTCACCCAAAGCCCAGTCTCTGTCGCCTTCGAGAGTCTGCCATTGCCTTTCTCTCTTATACCTTGCCTTGCCGTAGATTTCCACTGGTTCAAGGAAAAGTGTATCTTTCCCACTATAAAGGAAAGGCATTATCACCTCTTTATATCTTGAAGGAAGCTTTCTCCCTTCCGAATCCACCGTAAAGGAAACATTGACAGTCTTACCGTCACGCTCCACCTTCTGGTCCTTTATAAGCGACTGTCCTGAGAGAGACAGAGAGCCTGCAAACAACGCCGTCATTATAAGAATTGTCTTTCCCATACCTATCGTATCATATAAATAAATGAAACACCCAAATCAGTAAGTCCGAAAAGATGCCTGTTAGCCGAATTGCAGAACAAGCCACAAGTCCTGTTCTGATACCTGTCATACGCAGTGTACAAATATCCTACACCGATATTGGCCTCTATGTTCCAGCGTCTTCCGATAACCCAACTGTAACCGTACGTTATACCTGCTCCGGCAGACCAGCCCTGATACCTGTTGTCTCTGCTTCCATTTACAAACGGTATTGCTATTTTGCTGACATTATAATATGAATACAATGCATTGACTCCTATAAAATGCCCGTGAAAACGCTCGCAGAACCAATATCTGAATTCAGGATCTACCTTTACATGCTTAAACTTCATGTTGTCCTCACCTGACTTGTCAAGAGTCCATGGATTGTACCCGGCAGAAATATCAAGTGTCGTCTTTTTCCCCAGACCGACTTCAAACCCTATGTTGGGAGTAGTAGAAACCCAATACAGAGCATTAGTCTTCACTGCAAAGTCCTGCGCTGAAGCCATTATGCATATACAGACAGCGGATGCTGTCAATAGCAGATACCGCACAAACATTTTCATACCCAAAATATTTTTGCTTTACTTTTCCAAGAAAAATGATATAACGACAAAGGCAGCGGACACAACAAGCGTTGTATCTGCTACCTCAAATCATATTATTGACAATCCTGTAAATATATCCTACCCTCCCCCGGAAAATATCCTGAGCAGGAATGACAATTATCAAAGACTACCGATATCATCGTTTTCATTTTTCACATACACTTACACGATGTAAAAATACTGATTAATTTTAACAAAACAAATCATTTCTTATATTTTCTTCTAAAAAATATAAATTTCTTTACAAATTGTCATAAAAAATACAAACTTACTTACATATACATTGTCAACTATTAACAGACAGGCTATTTCTTTGAATTACATCAGAACGATTTTCTTCTATTTCCGCCTTGCATCGGTGAATTTGTTCCGGAAAATCA
>URDD01000041.1 GCA_900546395.1 uncultured Bacteroidales bacterium
TTTGTTGTATTCTTGTCTGCTGTAACTATGGCCGCAGCTCAGGACATACATATAGTAACTCCTAAGGATGCCGAACTGATTAATGAGACAAGGCATATTATGGACAGTATAAGACGCTATCGTCCGACGGTAGGGCTGGTGCTGAGCGGAGGAGGGGCTAAAGGTGCTGCTCACATAGGAGTGCTGGAATATCTGGAGTCCATAGATATGCCGATAGATATGGTTTTGGGAACAAGTATGGGAGGTCTGGTCGGAGGTATTTATGCACTCGGATACCCGGTAAGCCAGCTTGATTCTATTGTCAGAAATATTGACTGGAGTCTGGCATTGAGTGACAGGGTTCCGCCGGAATATGTCTCATATTCAGAGAAAAAGTATAAGGAGAAATATATGATTTCCTTTCCGTTCTATTATGGAAAGGATGAAGACAAGGTAAGCAGAAGTAGGAAAAAGAGGACTCTGGAAACTGTTCCTGAGGCATTTGACAGAAATGATGTGCAGAGACATGATGGAAAACTTGAAATCGGAGCGGATGCGGAAGGCCCCGGAACTCTGCTGAGAGATAATCTTTTGGGAAGTCTTCCATCTGGATACATTTTCGGGCAGAATGTCCAGAATATATTCAGTTCACTGTCTGTCGGATATCAGGACTCTCTCGACTTCAATAATCTGCCTATTCCTTTTGCTTGCGTTGCGACAGAGCTTGTATCAGGAAAGGCAAAGGTTTGGCGGAATGGAAAAATCACGCAGGCACTGCGTTCTACAATGTCTATTCCGGGTATCTTTGCACCTGTAAAGACAGACAGTATGGTCCTTGTGGATGGTGGTATGAGGGATAACTATCCTACGGAGCTTGCCAGGACAATGGGAGCGGATATAATCATTGGAGTAGATGTATCCAGCGGTAGTAGGGGATATGACAAAATCAACAATCTTGGAGATATTGTAAATGCTGGTATTGATATGCTCGGACGTTCTGTATATGAGGCCAATGTGAAAATTCCGGATATCAATATCAAGCCTGACTTGGAAGGTTATACAATGATGAGTTTTGATACAGAAAGTATTGACAAGATAATTGAGAGCGGGTATCAGGCGGCATGTGACAATGAAGATATGCTACTGCAGATAAAGGAGAGAATAGGAGAGGATTCTGTAGTCAGGAAAAGAAAGCAGGCTGTCAATATAAATATAGATTCTGTATATGTTTCTGATATTGAAATCAGGGGAGTCACCGGACGTGAACGGGCTATTCTGATGGAAAAAATAGAAATTGAGCCTGGAGAGAAAGTCTGCAGCAAGGATGTTGAAAATGCAGTAGCTGCTGTTTTCGGAACTCAAGCTTATGATTATGTGACTTATGAGATGGAAGGAAGCGAAGAGCCTTTCAGACTTATTATTAACTGTAAGCCAGGGCCTATCCATCACTTTGGCGTAGGTCTCAGGTTTGATACGGAGGAGGTTGTCTCGGTGCTTCTGAACGTGGGCCTCAATACGCATAAACTTCAGGGGTCGCGTTATGATTTTACAGGAAAGATAAGTACAAATCCGTATTTCAAATTCCATTATACATATACGGCACCTAAATCTCCGACACTGAACGCAGTGGCTTCTGTAAAGTGGACCGGCCTGAATCTGTATGATTTTACGACCAACAAGTTTAAGCTCAATTATCTTAATACAAGACAGGAAGTTTATGTGTCCAATATAAACTGGTCGTTGTTTGATATGCGTTTTGGAATCAGGAATGAGTTCTATGACTTGAGGTCATTTCTGTCTTCTACTAATATAACAGGAGATTATGATCTTGAGATGAACAGAAATGACTATCTGTCTCTGTTTCTGACAGCTCGTGCAGATACCTTTGATGACGGATATTTTCCTACTAAAGGATTTACGGCAGGCGTGGCCTATGACTGGACGTTTGCAGGTTTTCCTAATCGTATAAACAATTTCCATGCAGTGCATTTCGGGGCCAAAGTTGTAGTTCCTGCAGGGAAAGTCTTTGCATTTATTCCTTCTATCAATTTCAGGTTTTTGTTCGGGAAAGAGGTTCCTATTCCTTATATGAACTGTGTGGGAGGTTCAATACCAGGAAGATACATAGACCAGCAGATTCCTTTCATTGGTTTGAATAAAATAGCGGTACGAGGTAATATACTTACAGTATTCCGTGCTGATTTCAGATTCAGTCTGGCCCGCAATCATTATCTGACAGGTATAGTCAATTATCTGAGGGATAGCGAAGATTTCAAGGATTATGTTGATGGACCAGGCAGTTTCGGAGCCGGAATACAATATTCATACAATACAATATTCGGCCCTGTGTCGGCTGATATCCATTGGTCGAGCATCACCAGAAAGCCGGGTTTCTATATAGGTATAGGTTATTATTTCTGATAAAAGGAGTTGCGTGATGAGTGATGGAACTGCAGGATGTGGTCGTGAAAATAAGTGTCAGGTCGGGATTCCGGGATATGAGAAGGTGATTGGAAGACTACGTCATCTTTGTTCAAGACGTGAATACTGCAGTTCCGATATACTCAAGAAAGCTGAAGACGGTATATTGAAGTATCATTGTGACAGGGAATGCGCTTCTCGTGGCGCTTCTGCCATACTGGCGTCTCTTATTGAAGATAAATATGTAGATGATTTAAGATATGCATCTGCTTTTGCTCGTGAGAAATCTGCAATTGCAGGTTGGGGAGTAGTGAAAATACGTTATTCCCTGTCTCTTAAAGGTATAGATAGTGATATTATAGGACAGGCTTTGGATGAAATTGATGCCTGTGCGGCAGACTCAAGGCTCGTAAATCTTATTGTGCGCAAGTCGGAATCACTGAGAAATGATCCGCAACGCAGGTTAAAACTCATCCGTTTCGGAATGGGACGCGGTTACAGTTACGATATGGTTCTCAAAGCGATAGACTCCATAAAGGAATCTGAACGATGATGCTCATCTATTATCTTGACATTCAAAGATAATTTGTTTTAAACTTTCTACCAGTTCTTGTGAGACCGGCATGAAGGTCTATGACTTTTATTGTAAAATCATAGACAGTTTAGTGCAAAAAAAACGAGGCTGCCTCATGCTTTTGAGTCGCCTCGTTTTTTTCGTTATTAAGCTATTAAGCTCCGAAGTTATCGTAGAGAATGTTCTCTGGCGGTACACCGAGGCTGTCAAGCAGATTTACTACTGAAGATGACATCATTGGAGGTCCGCACATCAGGTAGAGGCAATCCTCCGGATTCTCATGCTGCTTCAGGTAAGTCTCGAAAAGCACATTGTGGACGAATCCTGCTGTGTAAGCGATGTGCTTTGCATCTGCCTCCGGATCCGGTCTGTCGAGAGCAAGGTGGAACTTGAAGTTCGGGAATTCCTTCTCGATTTCGTGGTAATCCTCGAGATAGAATGCTTCCTTGAGGCTTCTTGCACCGTAGAAGAAGTTGACCTTTCTTGTAGTCTTCTCTGTCTTGAACAGATGCATGATGTGGCTTCTCATAGGGGCCATACCTGCACCTCCTCCGATGAAGATAAGCTCCTGGTCTGCAGGAAGGTTGTCAGGCAGGAAGAATTCTCCGTAAGGACCTGAGATAGTCACCTTGTCACCCGGCTTGAGCGAGTAGATGTATGAAGAACATACTCCCGGATTTACATCGATGAACTTTCTTGTAGCCCTGTCGATAGGAGGGGTTGCAATACGTACATTAAGTTTGATGATATCGCCCTCTGCAGGGTAGCAGGCCATTGAATATGCACGGAGTGTAGGAGTAGGGTTAACCATCTTGAGGTTGAATACTCCCATCTTCTCCCAGTCTTCCCTGTATTCAGGATCCACATCGATATCCTTGTAATCTACTGTGATTGCAGGAACATCTACCTGGATATATCCGCCTGAACGGAAATGAAGGTGCTCGCCCTCAGGAAGTTTTACTACGAATTCCTTGATGAATGTGGCAACGTTGTGGTTTGAAACCACTTCGCACTCCCATTTCTTGACGCTGAGAGCTGACTCTGCCACTTCGATCTTCATATCCTCTTTTACCTTAACCTGGCATCCGAGTCTCCAGTTGTCATTGATCTGTTTTCTGTTGAAGAAACCTACTTCGGTAGGCAGGATAGTTCCGCCGCCTTCCATAACGCGGCATTTGCACTGTCCGCAGCTTCCTTTACCACCGCATGCAGATGAAAGGAAAATCTTCTGCTCGGCGAGGGTTGCCAGAAGCGATGAGCCCGGTGTGACCTCTATTACTTTCTTGCCGCCGTTGATGTCGATCTTCACTTTTCCTGACGGAGTAAGTTTGATCTTGATGAACAGAAGCAGGGCCACCAGGACGAGGGTAACAACTGTAATGGTTATTACCGCAGCTATTATTGTTGATGTTAAATTCATCTGTTGACCTCCCAGATTAAAGTTGAATACCCATGAATGTCATGAACGCGATGGCCATGAGACCCACTGTGATGAATGTGATGCCGAGGCCACGGAGCGGGGCAGGTACGTGAGAATAGGAAAGTTTCTCCCTGATGGCTGCGAGTGCCACGATAGCGAGGAACCAGCCTATACCTGAACCGAGTGCGTAAACCATAGACTCACCTACATTTACGAAATCTTTTTCCTGCATGAAGAGTGAACCTCCGAGGATGGCACAGTTCACTGCGATAAGCGGAAGGAAGATTCCCAGCTGTGAGTACAGCGCAGGGGTGAATTTCTCAACGACCATCTCTACTATCTGCACGATGGCAGCGATTACTGCGATGAAGACGATGAAGCTGAGGAAGCTGAGGTCAACATCCGGAAGTCCTGCCCATGCGAGTGCGCCCGGCTTGAGAACGAACTCGTTGAGAAGATAGTTGATAGGAAGGGTCACAAAAAGTACAGCGATAACAGCGACACCCAAACCGGTAGCTGTCTTCACATTCTTAGATACCGCCAGGTATGAACACATACCGAGGAAGTAGGCGAATATCATATTGTCAACGAAAATTGACTTTACGAATAAGCTTAAATATTCCATTTCGATTTGAGTTTGATGTTATTTTTCCTGAAGGTCCTTCTGTATGCTCCTCTGTATCCAGATGATGATACCCAAAAGTATCAGCGCCATAGGAGGGAGGATGATAAGACCGTTGTTCATATAGCCGGCTTCATAGAAGCACTCAGGGATGATTCTCAGTCCGAAGAGTGTTCCGGAACCGAGAAGCTCGCGGAAGAAAGCCACGATAATCAGTATAAGTCCGTATCCTGCACCGTTTGCAAGACCGTCAACAAGTGACGGAAGAGGTTTGTTTCCGAGAGCGAATGCCTCGATACGTCCCATCACGATACAGTTGGTGATGATAAGTCCCACATATACCGACAGTGTCTTGCTGATGCTGTATGAGAATGCTTTCAGGAACTGGTCCACGAGGATTACCATCAGAGCCACAACAACGAGCTGTACGATGATACGGATTCTGTTAGGAATGGAATTTCTCATCATAGAGACAACGAAACTTGAAAGTCCGGTCACTATGGTTACTGAGAGTGCCATCACGAACGCTCCTTTCAGCTGTACGGTTACAGCGAGTGAGGAGCAGATACCCAATACCAGGACAGTTACAGGGTTGCCCTTGAATATCGGTTTCAGCAACAATTCTTTGTAATTGATATCTGCCATAAATTAGTCCTCCACTTCAGTTACATCTGTGCTTCCAACAACTGTGTCAGCAGCAGCGGCTTTTGCAGCTGAAGCCAGATAAGGTTCATAATATCTTGCCCAGAGGTTGATGCTCTTACCAAGAGCCTGGGAAGTGATGGTGGCACCGCTGATTGCATCAACTCCGTGGGCTGTGTCGTGTGTTCCTGCCTTTGCTACAGTGAACATAACATCACCCGAGCCGAAAGTCTTGCCTTTGAAAAGGCTGTAGAACGGTTTCTCGGCGATTTTTGCACCAAGACCTGGAGTTTCTCCCTTATGGTCAAAGATAGCTCCGTCAAGAGTCTTTCCGTCCTCGGCTACAGCAATGTAACCCCAGATAGGTCCCCAGAGTCCTGCTCCATAGCAAGGAAGCACGGTAACCTTCTGTCCTTTGATATTGAAGACGAATACAGGAAGGTTGAGGTCCTTAAGCAGGTCTTTGTTTCCTTCTTCTATCTTCTTTATGATGTCATTCTGCTTTTTAAGGTCTGAAGTTGAAGGAACTTCGATCTTCTTTATGTCCTCTTTTCCGGTGTTGAGCTCTTTTACCTTTGCTCCGTTTCCGTCAACGAGGAAAGCGTCTATGATATTTTCAGCGTACATACTCATCACGTCTGTGTCTTCTCCGATTGTCACGGATTCGTCGGCCTGTGCGGCTGCGCTAAGCACTTTGGTGATAGTCTCGATTTTCACATTCTCATTCTGCCTCGGCTGGAGAGTCATTGCTACAAAAGCAAGAATCGCGGCAACCAGAATTACGAGAACGGCCGAATAAATTACTGTATATGCATTACCGTTTGTATTCATATCTTCAAGAATTAAGCGATTTTAACTTTTTTAGCACGTCTCTTTATAGAACCCTCTATTACATAGTGGTCGATGAGCGGTGCAAATGTGTTCATAAGCAGGATGGCAAGCATCATTCCCTCTACATAACCAGGGTTGAACAGTCTTACGGTCACGGTAAGTGCTCCGATGAGGAAACCGTAAATCCATTTTCCTGTTTCAGTCTGTGCTGATGTTACAGGGTCGGTAGCCATGAATACTGTACCGAAAGCAAAACCTCCCATTACAAGGTGGTAGTATGCAGGAAGCTCCATGTAAGGTGTTCCGCCTATAAGGTTGCAGAGTCCTCCGATTGCAAGTGCTCCGAGAACTGAGGATACCATAATCTTCCAGCTTGCGACACCTGTCCAGATAAGGACAATGGCTCCGAGGAGGATTGCTATCACTGAAGTCTCTCCGACTGCACCGGGAATAGTACCTATGAACATATCCATAAATGATGTTCCGGCATTTGCAAGGCCCTGTACGCCATCTGCTCCGGCATATACCATAGGAGTAGCGCCTGAGAATGCGTCAACAAGACCGTTGCCGCTCTGGAATGCAGTACCTTCTGCCATATACCTGGTAAGGCCGCCTGTCCAGATGGTGTCACCGGACATTTTGCTCGGGTATGAGAAGAACAGGAATGCGCGGCAGAGAAGTGCCGGGTTCCAGATGTTCATACCTGTACCGCCGAATACCTCTTTTCCGATGATGACAGCAAATGCTACAGCGATTGCAAGCATCCAGAGAGGAACGTCAACAGGTACGATAAGAGGAATGAGCATACCTGAAACGAGGTATCCCTCATTCACTTCATGTCCTCTGATCTGTGCAGAGGTGAACTCGATTGCAAGACCTACGATATAGGAAACGAGGTAGAGAGGAATGACCTTGAGTATTCCGTACCATACCATCTGCCAGAATCCCCAGTCAAGACCGAATGCGAGGTCATGCTGGTAACCTGTGTTCCATATACCGAAAAGCATTGACGGCACAAGCGCCATCACGACTATGATCATGATTCTCTTCAGATCGACGCAGTCTCTGACGTGTGAACCTTTTACTGTAACAGTATCAGGAACATAAAGGAATGTCTCGAAAGCATCGAAAGTCGAGTGAAGGAATCCGAATTTTCCGCCTTTCTCGAAAGAAGGCTTTATTTTATCGATTATATTTCTCATAACTTTCTTCTTTTAAGCCATTTCTTTCATCATAAGGGCGATTCCGTCCGAGAGGATAGATTCGATTTCCATCTTTGAAGGGCAGATGTATTCGCAGAGTGCGAGATCCTCTTCAATCACTTCGTAGATGCCGAATTTCTCCATCTTGTCGATGTCTGATGCAAGGCAGGCCTTGATAAGGTATATTGGATATATATCCATAGGAAGTACCTTAGAATATATGTCTGACATCACAAATGCGCGCGGTCCTCCGTGGAGGTTTGTATCCATAGCGTATTTCTTGTTTGGAGTGAGCCAGGAGAAGTAAGTGTGTGAGAAACTGAACTGTTTGGTTCTGAACGGTTTTGCCCATCCGAACATCTCGTGCTCGCGTCCTTCCTTAATCAGAGTTACCTGGTTGTCATAGAATCCGAGGAAGCCTTCTGCTCCTACGTTGGTTCCTGTTAGGACGTCTCCGCTGATGAAACGTACATTGTTTCCGGAGTTGTCATAGAACTCTGCAATGTCCTTCATGGACATTCCGGCTATTCCCTTTACGTAGCAAGGATCAATGGCAACAGGTCCTGTTACAGCGACGAGTCTGCTGATATCGTATCTTCCCGTGTTGAACAGTTTGCCTATTGCAGCAAGCATTGCAGGAGATACGGTCCATACAGTCTCTCCTTTCTGAATAGGTGCAATGTGATGAATCTGGATTCCTACATTTCCTGCAGGGTGCTTTCCTGAGAATACATGCATTGTCACATTTTCAAGTTTGTGGAAAGGAGTGCCTGATGCGTTCTCGCTGTTTAGAGATACGTGGATGCCGCCGTCGGTAAGCTTTGAAAGGGCATTTACCGCTGTCTGGATATTTTCCATTTCCTCCTTGAAAGCAAAGTCTGTGTTTGCTGCAAGAGGAGCGGTTGAGAATGCCGATACGAAGATGGCCTTAGGCTTGATCTGAGGATTTGCGACGATTCCGTAAGGTCTCTGTACGAGAGCAGGCCAAAGACCGCTCTGAAGCAGAGCTTCTTTTACTGCTGCAGCGTCAAGACTTGCAACTTTCTTTGCTCCGAAATCTACGTACTCCTGAGATTTGTCCGCTTTTATACGGACTTCAAGCAACTTTCTTTTCTCGCCTCTGACGATTTCTGCCACTGTTCCGCTGACAGGGGATGTGAACAGAATCTCAGGCGATTTCTTGTCAGCCAGGACAGGTGTACCTGCAAGAACCTTGTCGCCTTCCTTTACGAGAAGTCTCGGGAGGAGACCTCTGAAGTCGGTAGGCTTCACGGCTACAACGTCAGGTGTAATCACCTTCTTGGTCTTTTGGGACGCGATACCCGAAATCGGAATATCCAGTCCGCGTTTCAAATCAATGTTGTTTGACATTATAAAAACCGTTTTGAGTATTTTCTGAAAATCGGCGCGAAGATAGTGATTTTTTTCGTATTTTCGCGCCGGTTATGGAAAACAATGCGAATACTATTTTAGAGGGACTTGACAGCGAGCAGAGAAAAGCTGTCAGTTGTGTGGACGGACCGGTGCTTATAGTCGCAGGTGCGGGATCCGGGAAGACAAGGGTGCTTACCAGCAGGATTGCCTATATCCTTGAAAAAGGATGTTCTCCTGATCAGATTCTGGCGCTTACCTTTACAAAGAAGGCGGCATCTGAGATGAAGGAGAGGATAGCGCTTATGGTAGGGGAGAAAAGAGCCAGAAGGCTTTATATGGGTACATTCCATTCCGTATTCATAAAATTTCTCAGGGAATTTGCAGAGAGTCTGGGATATCCGTCAGGCTTTACTATCTATGATACAAGTGATTCGGTCAGTGCGATAAAAAGTTGTCTTAAGGAACTGCAGCTGGACGAGAAGATTTATAAGCCTAAGGATGTTCTGTCCAGAATATCTATGGCCAAGAATAACCTTGTCACAGCCGAATCATACAAACGGAATACTGCCGCTATCCAGAACGATGCTGCGGCAAGAAAACCTAAAATTTCGGAAATCTATACACTGTATGCAAACAAATGCAAGCAGGCAGGTGTGATGGATTTTGATGACATACTCCTGAATATGAATATATTGTTCAGGGATAATCCTGCTGCACTTGAGTCTGTTGCCGGCCGTTTCCAGTATATTATGGTGGATGAGTATCAGGATACAAACTACGCGCAGTATCTGGTACTAAAAAAACTGGCATCGTTTCATAAGAATATCTGTGTTGTAGGAGATGATTCCCAGTCCATATATGCTTTCAGAGGAGCCAAGATAGAGAATATACTGAATTTTCAGAAGGATTATCCTGAGAACAGGACATTCCGTCTGGAGCAGAATTACAGATCCACGCAGGTCATAGTAGATGCGGCCAATTCTGTCATAGCAAAAAACAGTGCAAGAATTCCGAAAAAATGTTTTTCCAAAGGTGAGGAAGGTGAAAAGATACATCTTATAAATGCCTATACCGAGCAGGAGGAGGCTATTCTGATAGCGTCTTCCATTACATCCAGGATAAGGACGGATTCTGCACAATATCAGGATTTTGCCATATTATATAGGACCAACTCGCAGTCGCGTGCCCTGGAGGAGGCTCTGAGGAAGAGAAACCTGCCTTATGTGATTTACTCCGGAAACTCATTCTTTGAGAGGGCGGAGGTCAAGGATATGATGGCTTACATCAAACTGACTGTGAACCTTAACGACGACGAGTCTTTCAAGAGAGTGGTAAACAAGCCGGCCAGGGGAATCGGGGATACTTCTCTTGCCGCCCTTACTGCGGCAGCCCTTGACAACGGAAAGTCGCTTATGGCGGCAGCTTATCTGGACTGCCTTGATACATACGGGCTTAAGAATGCTGCAATATTGAAAATAAGGGCATTCTGCGATATGATACGAGGCTTCAATATCAAATCAGCTACTGAAGATGCAGGAAAACTGGCTACATCGCTGTCGCTTGATTCCGGTCTATACATGTCTTTCAAAAGTGACAACAGCATAGAAAGCCAGTCCAGGGCTTCCAATGTGGAGGAGCTTCTGAACGGCATCAAGTCATTTGTAGAGGAAAGACAGAGCCAGTATTTCGAGCAGATGCAGGCAGACGGTACTTTGGACGAGGGCGCGGAACTATCCGCAAGTGACCTTCCTGTAGTGACTTTGGGAGAGTATCTTGAAGACATATCCCTTCTAAGTGCAGTAGATATGGAGGATGATGAAGAGACTTCCAACAAAATTACTTTGATGACAGTTCACTCTTCAAAAGGACTGGAGTTCCCTTATGTATATGTGGCCGGTATGGAGGAAAATCTCTTCCCGTCAGGTGGCTCGATGGCATCAGAACACGATATTGAAGAAGAACGACGCCTGTTTTATGTAGCAGTGACAAGGGCGAAGAAATCTGTTGAACTGTCATTTGCCAACACCAGGATGCGTAACGGAAAGCACGAGTCCAATGCTCCGAGCCGTTTTATAAGAGAGATTGACAGCCAGTATATTGCCAATCCTCTGCCAGGTTATGGCGGAGACTCTGATGCTGAGTCTGACGGATTTGCGGAAGGAGGTTTCGGCAGAGCTTCGCAATGGTCCGCAAGAAGAAATTCACAGGAATCTGGTTCCCGTTATGGAAACGGTCGTCCGGGATATGCTTACGGCCGTTCCGGAGCATCCAGATCTGAGATATCAGGACGCAGCTTTACAGGGCAGCGCACAGGGACTGTTCAGTCTCCGGCTTCCGTGCAGTCATCCATTGGGCAGTCTGGAGGGGCACAGCGGATTATAACTCCGTTCCGCAAACCGTCTGCGGCTATCCCACCGCGTGTGGCCGATACGGATTTCGAGCCTACGCCTGTTATGCAGCTGCGGGCAGGACAGAGAGTAGAGCATAACCGTTTTGGACTGGGATATATAAAGGAGATTACAGGTGGTCCGGCAGATTTGAAGGCAAAGATTGCTTTTGATGATTACGGTGAGAAAATCCTGCTTCTTAAATATGCAAAAATAAGAGTAGTCCAGTAGCTTTTCAATACAGGAGTGCCATGACATATGATAAATGTAATAATACTAATTAACTAATAACGGATTATCTGATGGAAAGGATAGATGAGCATGTAAATTATAACTGCATATATGCTGACGCGGATGTGGTTAGAAAGCAGTATGCGGAGAATTTGAAGCGCATAGGAAATATATTGACATACAGTATGTTGTGAGCGGGAAAGAGGTGATTGAACTTGCGGAGCGTAATGATTTGAGAACAGAGACGATGCCATACGACCAGGATAAAGACATTGAGTTTTATTCAAGTGCGGAAAATATTTCCAGGTTACATCTGAAGACCGGTGATTCAGCGGTTTTTTTCCCTTCTGACGCTCACAAGCCATGTCTTTCAGACGGAGAAAAATCGGATGTCGTAAAAATTGTTGTCAAAATTCCTTATTTCGAATCAGATAAGTAAAGTGAAAATAATAACCTGTCTCAGAAGCTGTTTAAAAATTTATGGTGATAAAAATTTAAAGAGCTTTAAATAAAAAAGAAAAAATAATAAAAAACAGAAAAACCTGCTCAGAGACAGGTACAACCGTTTATTTAAAGCAATATTTTTGCCGAAAAATACAACGGTATGAAAAGTTTCTGTTTATCATTAAATCTGGGAGAGGGAAGAGTGGCGAGAAAACTTTTTCCTTCCGTACTTTCCATTTTTTTAATTTCCTTTTTTTCCTGTGACAGGGCCGCTGATCAGAACGATGTATCCGGTTATGGGCAGTTGAGGCTGCGTTTTCCTGACGAGGCATATAAGGCAGCACAGGCTGTCGCAGATTTGCCGGATACAAATGATTTTATCCTGAATATCAGGAATTCAAAAGGTGAATTTGTTTATTCCGGAACTTATGGTGCTTCCAGGGAATCTATGGACTTGTCACCTGGAAGTTATACGATAAGTCTGAAGTCGTGTGAGTTTGACAGACCTGCATTTTCAAAACCGCAGTTCGGTGATGAAAAATGTGTGATTGTGCCTCCTGACGGAGCTTTGAATGTAAATCTGGAATGCCGTCAGATTAATTCAGGAGTCCGGTTGAGAATATCCCCTGATTTTATTACGGAGTGTCCGGATGATGTCATTTTCGTGTCGTCGTCAAGAGGCAGACTTATGTACGGTTATCGGGAGAAGAGAATTGCTTACTTTCAGCCAGGAACTATATCGGTAATACAAAGCTCCGGTTCCTCAGAGAAGGTGCTGTTGACGCGGAATCTTGAAGAGCAGGAAATATTGACAGTAGATATAAAAGTGGCTTCAGGAGGAGGACAGGATTCAAAAGAAGCAATAACAGTAAGCCTTGACACAACAAGAGTTTGGACTGAAGACAATTGCACTATAGGAGCTTCTGGTGATGAAGGAAAAGGCGGAGATCCGGAAAATGCATTTTCTGTTGCTCAGGCCAAGGCAAACACAGGTGAAAAGGATGTCTGGGTATGCGGGTATATAGTAGGAGGGGACTTGTCTAAATCTTCAGCTTCGTTTGAACCTCCGTTTAATTCAAGTACAAACCTGGCTATAGCTTCAAGGTCATCTGTTTCATCCAGAGAATCCTGTCTTTCAGTGTCGCTCCCGGCAGGAAAAATCAGGGATGCTCTTAATCTGCATGACCATCCGGAAAATTTAGGACATAGGGTTTATCTCTATGGAGATATAGTCGAGTCTTACTTTGGTATTGCCGGAGTGAAAAACGTTTCGGATTTTACATTGAAATAAGCCAATAGGCAGCAATACCTCCCAAATATCCGGCGATAGCTGCAGGTGTGATGTTTTTCAGATACCATCCGAATGAAATCTTTTGCAGTCCCATTACGACTACACCTGCAGCTGATCCTATGATAAGAATGCTGCCACCTATACCTGCACAGTAGGCGAGAAGTTCCCAGAAAGTTCCGTCAACTCCATATGTAAGGACCTCGGATGTGACTTCAGCTGTAGCCGGGACTATGTCGTACATTCCCATACAACTTGCAACTAAAGGTACATTGTCAACAATGGATGACAGGAATCCTATTATAGTCGTGACAATATATGGGTTTCCGTTAAACGTCCTGTCGAGTATTTCTCCTGTCTGCCCCAAAATACCTGTCTGTGTAAGAGCTGATACTGATGTTAGGATACCGAGAAAGAAAAGAATTGTAGATAAGTCTATTTTGTGCAGAAGCCTTGTGACATCCGGAAACCTGACTTCTTCTATTTTCTTAAAGCGTTTCTGGTGAAATATCATTTCTGTAACTACCCAAAGTATGCCCAGAACAAGCATTATTCCCATAAATGGGGGAAGGTCTGTCAGTAGTCTGAATACAGGGACAAGAAGAAGACCTCCGACTCCTATCATAAGAACAATAATTCGGTCCCTTCTGCTGATAGAAACAAAGGTACTTTCTGTGTCTTGTATTTCGTTTGCCGGTATGAGATCTCCTTTCAGTCTCAGGCTAATCAGCAGAGTCGGGATTACTATGGACATTATGGATGGAAGGAACAGGCTTTTCAGTATTCCTACAGTGGATATATTACCTTTTACCCAGAGCATGATTGTCGTTACGTCTCCAATTGGGGAGAATGCGCCTCCGCTATTGGCGGCAAGTATGACAGTGGCTGAATACAGGAGTTTGTCTGTCTTTCCTGAAACTATCTTGTTCAGTACCATTGTCATGACAATGGCGGTTGTAAGGTTGTCAAGTACGGCTGATAGAAAAAATGTGAGGAAAGCGAGTTTCCATAGAAGGGATTTCTTGCTTTTGGCCTTCAGTTTTTCTTTAACGAAGTTGAATCCTCCGTTTGTATCCACGACTTCGACTATGGCCATTGCTCCCATAAGGAAAAACAAAATCTCGCAAGTTTCTCCGAGGCTTTTAGTAAAGGCTTCAGTACTTTCCGGTGAGACGCCGAATCCTATGTTATAGAGAACCCAGCACATCACTCCCATCAGCAGAGCTATAGCTGCTTTGCTGATTTTTGTATAGCTTTCAATGGCTATGAGAATATATCCTATTATGAAAACGGAAATTATCGCACTTGTCATGTCTTTCTGATTTTTTTCGGCCGCAAAGAAACATAGTTTTGATTTTTTTCGCAACATTTGGAATGTTTTTTTATAACTTTTGCCAAAATTTATACGTGTCAGGTAATTTTTGAAAAATGAAAATGTTTGGCTTTTGACTGGAATTATATAAATTTGGCAAGTCATGCGCAGTCGTTTTCTGCATATGACAGTGTTTTTTTAGTAGGAAAATGTTGAATTTAATTTTTTCGTTTATGAAAATTATCAGGATTTTTACAGTACTTGCTGTATTGGCTGCTGGAATGTTCAAGCTTTCGGCACAGCCAGGCATAGAAGTGGGTTATCTGAATTCCCGTTACAGTACAGATATCAGTGGAAAGTCAAAGTCAGGTGCTCCCCTGAACGGATTTTATGTGGGAGTCAGCGATGAAGTCAAATTGCTGGCCGGACTGGGAGTACATATCGGTTTGAATTATTCCTTTGCCACCGATGCTACTCCAGAAGCTCTTTTTCAGGATATGAAAGACTTCAAGATCAATAGTACAGGTGCGGAAAAAGACCAGTATCTTAATCTGCCCATAAGATTGCGCTATGCGTTCAATGTCATACCTAAAGTGCTGAAAATACAGGTTTATGCAGGTCCTGTGTTTTCTGTAGGACTCAGTCATACTTATACCTTTGATATGAAGACTGAAGTGGCCGGTATAACATTTGACGGAAAACTTAAATACAACTATTATACAGGAAAGTTCAAGTCAGATGCCATAAAGGATGAAGATCTGGCGAAACTTAATGACAAGATACCTGGAAGTGGAGTATATAAGAGGTTTGATATTGGTCTTGGAGGTGGTGTGGGAGTTGAACTTTTCAATTTCCTTGAGTTCAAGGCGGGATATGACTGGGGTATGATGAACAGGTACAAGGGTGATTTGGCAGCCAATGCCGACTGTAGAAGGAACACCTTTAACTTTACGTTGGGATTCAGGTTCTAAAATATCACGATTTATGCTGGAAGTCTCTCGGAGGATAGCGGATGTAGAGCATTCGCCTATCCGTAAACTGGTCCCTTATGCAGATGAGGCAAAGCGCAGGGGTGTCAAAGTCTATCATCTTAATATCGGACAGCCTGATATAAAGACACCGGAAGTGGCGTTGGATGCATTGAGGAAGATAGATCTGGATGTTCTTGCATATAGCCCTTCACAAGGCTTCATGTCTCTTAGAAAAAAGATATGCGAATATTATAAAAGATACGGCCTTGATTATGCACCTGAAAATGTGACAGTGACGACGGGTGGTTCGGAAGCTGTTTTCTTTACTTTTCTGACATGTCTGGATCCGGGAGACGAGATCATAACCACAGAGCCTACTTATGCAAACTATATTGCTTTTGCAAAGGCGGCAGGAGTGACGATCAGGACAGTACCGGCACGGATAGAGGATAACTTCGCTCTTCCTCCTGCCGGGGCTTTTGAAGCTATGGTAACGCCTGCTACAAAGGCCATACTGATCTGTAATCCGAACAATCCGTCAGGCTGCATTTACTCCGAGAAGGAAATCAGGACTTTGGCAGATATAGTGAAAAAGCATAATCTTTTTTTGTTTTCTGATGAGGTCTATAGGGAGTTTGTTTATGGGAATACAAAGTTTTTTTCTGCCGGACATTTCGGTGATGTGGCTGGAAATGTGGTGATATTGGATTCATTTTCAAAACGTTATTCAGAGTGCGGGATCAGAATAGGAGCTGTGGTTACCAAGAATGAGCAAGTCGTCGATGGCATATTGAAGCTCTGTCAGGCCAGACTCAGCCCTCCTCTTCTCGGTCAGATTGTCGCAGAGGCGTCATGTTCTGCAGGAGACGAATATCTCGGCCCTATAATATCTGAATATACTCATCGCAGGAATGTACTTCTGGAAGGTTTGAAAAAAATTCCAGGCGTATTGGCTGCAGAACCGTCAGGTGCATTTTATACTATAGCCAGACTTCCTGTTGCAGATGCAGAGGAGTTCTGCAGATGGTGTCTGTCGGATTTTGAATATGAAGGAGAGACAGTTATGATGGCTCCTGCTTCAGGGTTTTATGTCACTCCGGGCTTGGGCAGGTCAGAAGTGAGGCTTGCCTATGTTCTGGAGTCCCATTCTCTGGAGCGTGCAATGTTCCTGCTTGGAAAAGCCCTTGAGAAATATTCTAGTATTTGACTACGCTCTCTCCATATATAAGAGATGGAGAGAGTTTTAGTTGTGATGTACTTGTCGGAATTGATTCTATCCTGTCAAAAAGTATTTTTGTCGCCAGTTTGGCCATATCCTCTATTGGCTGGCTGATTCTTGTGATAGGTGTCTCCATATAGTCCATATAAAAATAATTGTCAAATGATATAAGAGACAAATCTTCAGGTATTTTTAAAGTTGTTTCCTTTATGGCTTTGATGATACCGAGTGAAATGGTATTTCCCAGTGAAAAGACCGCTGTGGGCAAATCATTTTCGCTCAACAGCATTTTTGTTTCAAGATATCCGTTCTGTATTGAAAACTCATTGCCTGCAATCATTATATTGTCTTCCAGACCAGCCTCTCTCATGGCATCAGTATATCCTTTTACTCTTTCTTTGTTCGGAGTCGAGTTTATTGCTCCCTGAATGCAAGTAATCCGTTTGTGTCCCATACTTATGAGGAATTGTGTCGCCATAAGGCCGCCTTTATAGTTGTTTGTAGCGACATAACTTAGTCTTGAGTCATCGAAATATCTGTCTACCAGTACGACCGGAATGTCTTTCTTGTCAATTTCCTCTATCAGGCTTTTATCTGTTCCGCATGGTACTGCAATTATGCCGTCTACGCCGCGCGAATAAAGTTTCATTACACTCGTGTTGAACTCATGCTCATCTTCCATAGTGTCTATTACGATGGTTGTGAAGCCTTTACGGTGTACTTCAGATACTATGAAACTTGCCATTTCTGCAAAATACGGATTGGCCAAAGACGGTAGCAGCAGTCCGATTGTATTTGTTTTATTTGTGCGCAAGCTTTGTGCAATACCAGATGGCATATAGTTATGCTTCTTGGCATCAGCAGTTATTAATTCAGCTGTTTTTTTGCTTATTCGGTATTTTTCTGCATTTCCGCTTAGTACACGCGAGATTGTAGTGACTGAAAAACCAGTCCTTTTCGCAATGTTTGATAATGTTTCTTTCATTTGGTTATTAGTTGTGATTGTGCTGTAAAGGTAAAAATTTTGCGCAAAAAACAAGAATTTAACAATGATTTATTGCGTTAAGTATCCAATATTGTAAATATATAACTTAATTTAGCCGTACAAAACTAAGAACAATCGTTATCGCTAACTACAAAAACATGAAACAAAATGAAAAAATCATCGTTGTGGGAAGTAGTAATACTGACATGACGATAAAGTCGCCTGAAATTCCAAGGCCTGGAGAAACTGTATTGGGAGGCGAGTTTAAGATGGGCGCCGGTGGAAAAGGCGCGAATCAGGCTGTTGCCGCAAAGCGCTTGGGTGGAGATGTCACGTTCATATGTAAGGTTGGAAATGATATGTTCGGAGACAGGTCATTGAAATCTTATGATGAGGAAGGTATTGATGTTTCGCATGTTATGAGATGTGATAGGCCATCCGGAGTAGCACTTATCCTGGTAGATTCTGGTGCGGAGAACTGTATTTCAGTTGCATCCGGAGCCAATGCGGAAATCACACCGGCTGATATAGAATCGGCAGCAGGTATTATCAGAAAGGCAGGAATTTTACTTCTGCAGCAGGAAATCCCTATCGAGTCTGTACTTAAGGCAGCTCAGATTGCATATGAAGCCGGAACCTTTGTAATCTTGAATCCGGCTCCGGCTTGCAGTCTTCCTGATGAAATTTACAAGTATGTCGATCTTATGATACCTAATCAGACAGAAACTGAATTTTATACTGGCATAAAAGTCTTCGATGAATTCTCCGCTGAAAAAGCTGCGTCAAAACTGTTGTCCAAGGGTGTCAGGAATGTTATTATAACTATGGGAAGTTATGGGTCAATGACATTTACATCTGAAGGTGGCAAGTTTTTTACCGCGTCAAGAAAAGTAAAGGCGATAGATACGACTGCAGCAGGAGATACCTTTTGCGGAGCTGTAGCTGTAGCTTTAAGTGAAGGAAAAAGTTTTGAAGCTGCTGTCGGCTTTGCTACACTCGCTTCTTCGCTGGCTGTGCAGAAAATTGGGGCGCAGGAGTCTATTCCATTTAGAGAAAACCTTTAAATTATATCGCTATGTTTATTGTCAACAGTTATTTGCTTGCAGTCGTATTCTGCTTTGTGACAATGTTGTGCTGGGGGTCCTGGGGAAATACCCAGAAGCTTGCGGCAAAAAGTTGGAGGTACGAGCTGTTTTATTGGGATTATGTAATTGGCATGGTCCTGTTTGCTCTCTTTATTGCGTTCACTATGGGAAGCTTCGGTAGTGAAGGCCGCCCGTTTCTTGAGGATATTGCTCAGGTTGATGCAAAAGCATTTGGCAGCATTATTTTAGGAGGAATAATATTCAATGCTTCAAATATTCTTCTGTCAGCTTCTACTAGCATAGCTGGTATGGCTGTAGCTTTTCCTTTGGGAGTCGGTATCTCGCTTGTACTGGGTACTGTAGTCAATTATATTGGAGCACCTAAAGGTGATCCTGTCATTCTTTTTTCTGGAATAGCACTTATTGTCATTGCAATTGTATGTAATGGAATAGCTTCCGGAAAAGTTGAAAGCAGCAAGAAGAACAATTCAGGCAAAGGAATAGTCCTTGCTCTTGTTGCAGGTACTTTGATGGCATTTTTCTACAGGTTTGTGGCAGCTGCCATGGATTTGGACAATTTTGCATCTCCTCAGGCAGGCAAGGTGACTCCTTATACCGCCATTGTGATTTTCTCTTTGGGTGTATTGGCAAGTAATTTCATATTCAATACATTAGTTATGAAAAAACCGTTTGTGGGCGAACCTGTAACATACAGTCAGTATTTTAAAGGTAGTTTCAAAACACATTTGGTAGGAATTCTCGGTGGAGCAATCTGGTGTCTGGGAACTGCATTCAGCTACATAGCTTCCGGTAAGGCAGGTGCTGCAATTTCATATGCTCTTGGTCAGGGAGCTCCTCTTATAGCAGCAGTATGGGGTGTCTTTATCTGGAAAGAATTCAAAGGTGCGGGAAAGAATGTTTATATTCTTCTTGGATTTATGTTTATCCTCTTCTTGGGAGGACTGGGACTTATTATAGCATCAGGTAATTAATGATAACTAAAATAAACTAAGTTATGAAAAAAGTATTAATCTTTTTATGTTTGTGCTTTGGTTTCGTATTTCAGACTTTTGCGCAAAATTCTCCTGAAATTGAGCTCTCTGGGTTCGTTTCTTCAGATAAAGGAGAGCCTTTGGCTGGCGTTTTTGTTTATGTTGAAGGAACTACTAGAGGAACAACTACAGATGTAGACGGAATTTATGTTCTTAAAGTAAAAGGTTCTGATAGTATAGTTGCTTCAATGATAGGATTCGAGAAACAGACCATTAAGATTAATGGAAGATCTGTTGTAGATATAGTTTTGAAACAAGAGAATTATTTGGATGAGGTTGTGGTTGTCGGATACGGTACGCAAAAGAGAAAGGATTTGGTTGGAGCAGTAGAACAAATAAAAGGTGAGAATCTTAATACTGGCTCTTATTCAGGTGCAGTTCGTTCCTTGCAAGGACAGGTGCCGGGACTTACTTTGGAATTTGCAGATGGAAAACCTAATCATGGTGCTACGTTGAATATAAGAGGTGCAGCTCAAAGTATTGGTTCAGGAGGTTCTACTTTAGTGCTTGTTGACGGTGTTGAGGCTGGCTTAGATAATGTAATTCCAGAAGATATAGCATCAATTACTGTTTTGAAAGATGCTTCATCTTGTGCTATATATGGAGCGAGAGGTGCATTCGGCGTTATTTTAGTTACGACAAAAAATCCAGATTCAGGAAAAGTTCGTGTTTCATATAATGGCGCAGTTAGCTTATTGTCAAATACTGTTAAGTATGATTTTGTTACTGACCCAGTCTATTTTACTCAAGCAACTTTGGACCATTATGAAGGTTGTTATGGTATAGCACCTACTGGGTTTAATAACCTGTTCCCTTATTCAGATTCGTGGTTTCAAGAATTGAAGAGAAGGTATATGGATCCTTCTTATGAAAATTATCTCAATCCTGTAGGAGTCGGAAGTGATGGAAAATATCAGTATTATGGTAATACAGATTGGTTTGATTTGATGTATAAAAATCATACTTACAATACTCAGCACACATTGAGTATAAGTGGAGGAAATGAAAAAGTTAAATTTTTGGTTTCTGGAAGATACTTTAATCAAAAAGGTATATATAATACAGACCATGACCGCTATTGGAAAGCAAATGCACATGCTAAAGTTTCAGTAAAAGTCACAAAATGGTGGACGATGGATAATGACTTGACTTTTTATCGTTCATATTATAAACAGCCTGTATTGTTTCAAATAGAGCAGAGTGTAAAAGGACAGATTGAACATCAGGCATTTCCAATGACACTCCCATATAACCCTGATGGCAGTTTTACTGATGCTGCGGTATGTGTCGGATATTCTGCATTCAAAACCGGACATAGTTATCAATTGAATGAATCATTTAAATTAGGGGAAACATTTACAAACACTTTTCATATTATACCTGGGGTTTTTGAATTCTCCACAAGTTTCTCATATGCGTTCAATCATTCAAAAAGAGACAGGAAAACAAATATATACGGATTTAAAAATGGACCGGACATTCCTTCATCCAGACCAGCATGGGATTCTTATGAAGAATTATGGCAAAGGCACGAATATATAAAAGAGGATGGATTCTTTACTATTACTCCGAAATTAGGAGATAAGCATTCGCTGAAAGTCACTCTTGGATATAATGTTGAAAATGCAAAAAATCATGGTACCGTAGGGCTTGAAAGAAATTTGATGCGGGAGGATAAAGCCAACTTTGATTTGACTAAGGCAGATGTTTATTATCTGAATGATTATAATAGTAATTCCTGGTCTTTTGTAGGCTTTTTCGGTAGGATAAATTATAATTTTAAAGATAAATATTTGATAGAGGTAAGTGGTCGTTATGATGGGTCTTCAAAATTTCCTGCAAGTCAGAGATGGGGATTCTTCCCGTCTGTTTCTATAGGATATAGACTTTCTGAAGAAAAATTCATGTCTTGTACTGATTCTTGGCTGGATAATGCGAAAATACGTTTATCTGCGGGGTCTTTGGGTAATGGAGCAGTGGCGCCATATGCCTATACGCAGAATATGAGTGTAAATACATCTTCAATTTATATTGATGGAAAGCAGGTGCCTGTAACTTCTGCTCCTGCTCCAATTCCTAATGGTTTGACTTGGGAGAAGGCTACAACATATGATGTTGGACTTGATTTAGATTTGTTTGATAACAGGTTGTCTTTTGTAGGTGATTGGTATCTTCGTAAAACTACAGATATGTTTACGGTAGGTAAGACACTTCCTGCAGTATATGGCAATAATGCACCTAAGGGTAATTATGCAGATATGAGCACTAAGGGCTGGGAGTTAAGCCTTGGTTGGAGAGATTCCTTTATGGCTGGAGGCAAAGCATTTTCATATGGTATAAAAGGTATGGTTTGGGATAGCCGTTCTTTTATTGATAAGTATAATAATGAGACTAAAGTACTTACGGATTACTATGAAGGAATGGAATTGGGGGAAATTTGGGGTATGCACGTACTTGGGTTGTTCGCTAGTGATGAGGATGTAGCTACATCTGCAGACCAAAGTACGTTCTTTACGCAGAACAGAAGAGGAAATAAATTTGAACCGGGAGATTTAAAATTTGATGATGCAAATAATGATGGATATATAAATTATGGTAAAAATACTGTAGATGATCCTGGTGATATGAAGGTGATTGGTAATACAAATCCTAGATTCAAGTAGAGAATGTGATATGATTTATAATTATTTCAAATTTATAGATCATCATATTAAGAATGGTATGACTGTTCAGAAATTTGATGTTGGTTCTCGAACTCAATTTGAGTTAAAGTATAATCCAAAGGCGTATAGACGGATTTTTGAAGTAAGGAATTTATGTGCAAATGGACTAGTGTGGACAGGTACTAAAAAAACGAAGACTGCTATGTTTTCAGGAGATCCTCTTCTATTTGATGAGAACCTGAATAGTTGTGGTTTTGTACTAAAATATGGAAATTTCAAGTATTACAATTGTGGTGATTTACCTGGAGGAAATACCTTCCGCTATAAGTGTAAAGAACGCGATTTTGAATCTTTTGTTGCTGATGTCTGTGGGAAAATAACAGTAATGAAGTGTGACCATCATGCTGCTCCAGATGGAGTAAATGAGGAATTGTTATATAAATCTCAGCCAAAAGATTTTGTTATTACTGCCTGTCACAAGGAACACCCATATAGAACGACAATGGAGAGACTTGCTGACAAATCATTATATCCAAATAATCGAGATTATTATATCACGTCAGAATCATCAAGGACTCAGCTTGGAGAAGATTTGTGGTCATCTTTTAAGCCAGCTGGTCATGTTGTAGTAAGGGTATATCCAGAAGGTAAATCATACCAAATGTTTGTGTTAGATGTTTTTTCCAAAGGATATGAGATACTTTATCAGTCGGATTTGCATATTTTGTAAAATGGAGTCTTTCCTTGAAAAAAGTTGGCTCTGGTTTTGTTACGGTATAACCACTCTGCGGTACCGTTTTAGGCATCTTTTTCGTCTTTTTATTATCAGATAGCACCACTATCTGATTCAAAAAAAACACAAAAAATCTGCTTGCAAATAAACTATAAAAATTCTGATAATAAAATTTAAACAGCTTTTTAGTATCAGCAATAAAAACACGGATATTTACTGCATATTTCTATAATTCAGTCTATTACTACTATTTTTAGGAAATCTTAGCCGCATAATTTGGCTTGAAATGAAGTTGCCGCCTGCTTCCTGTACAGTTTAAATCTACATTTTAAAACTTAAACGTTTGTATTTTGAGAAAACGGATAGGTCTGCTGAGATTCGCTGGCGTAACCGTTAAATTTATTCGTATATGGAACTTGATGT
>URDD01000042.1 GCA_900546395.1 uncultured Bacteroidales bacterium
CCGACCCTTTTGGGTCGGCTCCTTCTATTAATGAGTTCGTCCGGCACGAACATACTTTAACTGGTGTCGTGTCTACCTTATCTGGTTTGATTTGAAAGAATGCGTACTATCTGCCGAAAAGCGGTTTTGACAGCAGATTCAGAATCACGTAGGAAGTGAATATCAGAAGGACAATCATAGACCAGTTGAGCCCGAGAATAATTGTCAGCAAAACAGAAATGAGAATGGTGGCAAGGAAGGTTACCCTCTGTTTGTAGAGAGGCGAACTCTTGCTGACCGGCTTAGCCGATTTCATGGAGAACATAGGTATCTCACTTACAAGAAGTGAGGAAAGAACCACCGAAAGAAGGGGTATAAATACTTTTCCGGAAGCCCAGACTGTAAGATAGCTGTACGGTTCGTGCAGTATATAGTATGCAAGGGAGCCGCATATCATTGCGCTGGCAGGAGTTGCCAGACCGATGAAATTTTCAGTCTGTCTCTCGTCAATATTGAATTTTGCAAGTCTTAATGCAGAGAAGACAGCAATAATCATGGGAATATAGTTCCAGAAAGAGCTCCCGCCCAACTCAAACATAAGGCGGTAAAGCATTATTGAAGGCAGAAGTCCGAAACTAATCATATCTGCCAGAGAGTCAAGCTCTTTT
This sequence comes from uncultured Bacteroidales bacterium, assembly GCA_900546395.1. Lineage (GTDB taxonomy): Bacteria > Bacteroidota > Bacteroidia > Bacteroidales > UBA932 > Cryptobacteroides. Next base: position 648 of record URDD01000042.1, read on the forward strand.
CCCATAGGGGAATATGCTTTCAGAGCACGGGCTGAGAAACCGTCAAGAAAATCACAGACAGCAGCACTCAGCATCAGAATAAACGATATGTCGATTCTTCCCTCAAATGCACAAATAATCCCCGCTGAACCGCAGATAAGGTTCAGCGAGGTAATACTGTTAGGAATACTTTTTATAATTATATTCATTTGATGCCGAGCTTCTTCTTTATGTCTTTAGGAAGAGCATCCTTGTGTACAAGAATGTTCATTGTCTTATAGCGTACAAAAGCATCAGATACATACCAGATACCGTTGTATTTTCCTGTTTCTCCCCAAGAATTCTTTACAATGAAGAAATCATGGCCGTTCTGGTCTTTTGCAAGACCGTATATCTGCATTCCATGATCATCTGTAGTGGTTTTTCTGTCATAGCCGTCCTGCCTCATTTCTGCAGTAATCTTGACATCATCGGCAGTGAGGGTCTCTTTTTTCTGCTCGGCAGCTTTTCCGACCCAGCGCTCCTGATCAGAACCTGCACTAGGCTTGTCAACTTCAGCGATGATTCCAAGACCGTCGCGGGTAAAGCCCTTCTCACTTACGTCTGTACCCCAGGCGATTGTATAGCCGTTGTTGATGGCATTGTACATTATTTCCATCATCTCGTCCAAAGGAACATTGTATGAAGCATCCCATCTCCAGTTGTCGCCGATTTCGAGAACAAACTCTTTGTAGTAAGGGTGATGGGTATAGGATGTGATTGAAACATAGTCATCAGCATTGATGCCGAGGTAATCCCTGTATGATTCTGGGGTATATTTGACTCCGTTTACTTCGAATTCCTGAGGAATTTTGCCCATATAAGCATCAAGAATGCCGTCGAATCCGTTAAGCCATGCTGTTGTAAGTGTTCTGTTAGGGTTTGAAGCTACGGCTTTTACATAAGCTGCAAGTACGGCATCAAGCTCTGACTGTTCAGGCATGTCAGTACCGTAATTAAGGCCTTTATATATATTGTCAGGAATAATTCCGTAGTTCTGTATAACAGTAAGTACATCTTCGCATGAACTTCCGGCACCGAAACGGAGGTCTCCGTCAAGCCTTACGTATTTGACAGCCCTGTCATGGTAGGAATTGCGGACGATGAACATTTCAGACAAGTCAACATCCTTATAGCCCTTTATCCTCATTATTTCAGACTCAATGAAGCCAATTCCGGAATAGCTCCAGCAAGTACCGGAACGGAACTGGTTCTTAATGGATGAAATAGGAACTTCTTTTACTGTGGTGAATTGATACTCAGGAGTGTTGCTTTCTTTCTTGTCCTGAGCCTGAGCGGATGTGGCAGTAAGAAGGATAGTCGCAGCTACTGCCGGAATAAATCTGTTCAAATTCATTTCTTATAAGATTTTGTAAATTAATCATCATTGCACCAACCAATGCAATTAACAAATATAATCATTTTGTCCATACAAGATGATATAAAGTGGAAAATTTGTACTTTTGACGAGATTTTGATGCTATAGGTAAACGTAAATACTTGAAGAAAGATAATAATATGTATAGTAAGATAAATATCCTTTATGTCCATGGAATGGGAGGAGGCGGTGACAGTAGGATACCTTCCATATTGGCAGAGCATATAAACGGATGCCTGCCTTCCGGATGTATGGTCAGGGTTTCCGTTATTGTCCGGACTTACAGTTTTGATCCTGAAGAGGCATGGAGACAGATATCTGCATGGGTAGAAGAGTTGAATCCTGCTTTAATAGCAGGAGAGTCTCTCGGGTCGCTGAATGCAATAAAAATCAAAGGCTTGCCACACGTACTTGTCTCACCATCATTAAATGCCCCCCTTTATTTCGGTTATCTGGCGTTTCTTGCCTTGATTCCTGGCGTGACTCAGTTACTGGACCGTATTTACAAACCTAGGGAAGGGGACAGGCAGTCGCTTCATTTTACTTTCAGGACAATGCGCAAGTACAGGAGGCTCAGGAAAGAAGCTTTGGCGAATTCTCCTGCACGTGGCGGCAAGGACAGTTTTTTTGCATTTTTCGGAACGAAAGATCATTACAGGAAAAGCGGTATAGTAAGCATACGTACTTACAGGAAATATTTCGGTGACAGATATGCTATATATGACGGCACTCACTTTATGGAAGAAGAATTTGTACTGTCAATGCTTATTCCTGAGATACTTAAAGAACTTGGCTTAAAATAGTTATGGTGCCTTATCTATAGTTCAGCCGTAAGTTCTTTCATTCTTTTTCTTGGTGAAACCCCTTTGTACAGGATATCATAGACCATGTCTGCTATTGGCATTCTTATAAGGTGCTTTCCGTTGATAATATGCATGCATTCGGAGGCGAAATATCCTTCTGCAATCATTGTCATTTCGTTCAGCGCACTCTTTACCGTGCATCCGTGTCCGATAAGGATGCCGAGCCTGCGGTTTCTGCTGTATGTGGAGTAACAGGTTACAAGAAGATCTCCCAAATAGGCAGATTCCATAGTATTCCTGCCGAAAGGATAACTTCCGTTTATGAAACCGGTCATTTCGTCTGCGGAAGCTGCAGCAAGGACAGCTTTGAAATTGTCCCCGTAGCCCAGACCTTCGGCTATTCCGGCAGCAATGGCATATATGTTTTTCAGGATGGCGGCATATTCCGCCCCATACAAGTCTGATGACAAGTGTGTGATAACACTGTCTGAGCGTAGTGATTTTGCTACAGTTGCGGCATTATCCGGATCAGTACATACAACTGTAAGGTATGAAAGTTTTCCTCTTGATACTTCTTCAGCATGTGAAGGGCCTGCAATTATACCCAACTGTCCGTATGAAAGAGAATATTTGTCGTGAAAGAACTCAGCTACAGTGCAGTATTCACCAGGAATAATACCTTTTATGGCTGAAATGACGAATTTGTCTTTTAAGGATACGTCAAGTGGCTCCAGAAATGACTTCAGATATGCAGATGGTACAGAAACAAGTAATATATCGGACTCTGATACTGTCTTGTTAATGTCGTCTGTGATATTCAGGAGTTTACGGTCAAACTCCAACTCGGAAATATATTTAGGGTTTCTTCCGTCTGTATTAAGACCTTCCCGCACTTCGGGATTCCTGATATACCAGCATATCCTGTTTCCTGATTTAGTAAGCAATCCGGCAAGAGCTGTAGCCCAGCTTCCATAGCCTATTACGCCCCAAACAGCATTGTCTTTGATTTTTAAATCCATACGCTTGTTTTGATTACAGGTTATTGTCTATGTGAAATCAGGATAGTTCCATAAATTTTTTCAGTTTTTCATATACAAGGTGTGACGGAAGCCCCATGATTGTATAGAAAGAGCCGTCTATGCGAGTTATTCCGATGTGTCCTATCCATTCCTGAATGGCATACGAGCCTGCTTTATCGTAAGGGCTGTATGTGTCAACATAATATTCTATTTCTTTATCTGTCAGTTCTTTAAAGTGTACATAGGCAGTGTCTGAAAATGTTTCCCTGTTATGGCGGTCTCTTATTGTAACAGCTGTTATAACCTTATGGGCCCGTCCGGAAAGCTGGTGCAGCATGTGTATAGCTTCGCTTCTGTCGTGGGGCTTGCCCATAATGCAGTCACCGCACAGTACCATAGTGTCGGAGGTTAAAAGTATCTCATTCTCTTCCAGAGGCCTGTGGAATCCGTCTGATTTACCTTCAGACATAAGTGCAGGAATATCTTCGTGGGGGATATTACAATTAAAGCTTTCATTGAAGTGATTTTGTGTATCTACTTCAAAATCAAATCCAAGACTTTCCATTATTTCTTTGCGTCTTGGAGAACTGCTGCCTAAAATTATTTGCTTTTTCACGTTCATTTGCAATAATATCCCGGGACTTGTCAAAATACGATATCAGAACTTTTTTTTATATTGCTGTACATCCAGCTCCCACTTGCCATGCAGTTTCATCACCATTTCGATTGCAAATCTTGCACATCCTTTCCCGCCAGGGTATGGTGAAATATAATCTGCAATTGCTTTTACATCAGGGACAGCATCGGCAGGACAGACTCCTATGCCGCATGCGCTCATTACAGGTGCATCCGGCATATCGTCTCCGAAATACATCACTTCTTCAGGTTTTATTGAATGCCTTTTGCAGAAGTCTTCAAAGTCACTGATTTTGTCCCTTGAGCCCAAATAAACGTCTTCCTGCTTTACTCCGCAAGTCAGAAAACGCTTGCGGATGCTTTCAGATCGTCCTCCGGTAATTATACCCAGGTGATATCCCTTCATTGACGCCATCCTCAGTCCGAATCCGTCCTTGGAATCAAAAGTACGGAATAACTCTCCGTCAAGGTTTGCGAAAATTCCTCCGTTGGTAAGCACGCCGTCAACATCGAAGACAAATGCTTTTATGCTGCATAGTGCTGTATCAAACTGTTGTTTCTTTTTCATGACATTGCTCCGTTGTTTCCTCCCAGTCCACCCATCGGAAAGGTATTTCTGGCGGTGTCTCCGAATGTTATAGGACCGTTCTGTGTTTCGTATTTGTTGATATTGTCCTGCAGGGCGAGGAAGAGTCGTTTTGCATGTTCAGGAGTCATTATTATCCTGTTTGTCACTTCAGGTTTTGGAAGCCCTGGGAGCATTGATGCAAAATCTATTATGAATTCGCTGTGAGAATGAGTTATGATGGCCAGATTTGAGTATGAGCCTTTGGCTACTTCCTGTTTGAGATCTATGCTCAATCCTTTTTCATTTTCCATAATCGATAGGAATATAGGGAGTTGTACAATATAATATGACTATTTGTTATGGCATTCGTGTGAGTGTCCGCCGTGTTCGCACTGATGTTCTCCATCATGGTGGCTTTCGCATCCGATTCCGGAGTCGCGTATAGCACCGGCAAGGTAGCCTCCTACGACGACGCCTACAGGTCCTCCGCAGCCTCTTACGACTTTTATATTATGGGATTCGAGTTTGTTTTTAGCTCCGTCTCCCATTGATCCGGCGAGCATGACTTCTACTCCTATGTTTTGAAGTTCGGCTGCTATTCCTGACTTGCAGCCGCACCCCTGCGGAGATGGAAGTTCTTCTATTTTTGTGATTTGCCTGTCTTCGACAGTAAATATGGTATAGTGGTCACAATGGCCGAAATGGTCGTCAACCACACCGTTTCGTGTAGGAACTGCTATTTTCATTTCGCTTATATTTTTATTCAAGTTTTGCAATTAACAAAATATTGATATCTGAGGAGTTGTGCAGTGCTTGCAAAACATTCTCCACTGCACATCCTTCTGTTAGTTTTGTGTTCCATAACAAGCCGGAACTTTGCAAAGATAACTTTTTTGTACTCAATCTCAAATAATATGTTTGCCGCTTTATGCAAGTTTATGTATTGTTTTATACTTAAATATATTTGCCTGTTATGCTTTCTTTTGTTGTTCTGACCTGGTCAGGAGTACCTGCTACAACTATACGTCCGCCGTATTCTCCTCCTCCAGGTCCCATATCTATTATATAATCTGCATTACGTATAATGTCGAGGTCGTGCTCTATGACTATTACAGTGGCCCCGTGAGTTATAAGCCTTTGAAATACAGTTAATAGTGTTTTAATGTCTGAAGGGTGGAGTCCTATGGTAGGCTCGTCAAAGACAAAGACGCTGTCTGATTGTCCGCGCCCCATTTCGCTTGCAAGTTTGAGTCTTTGGGCTTCGCCTCCTGATAGTCCGGGGGTTTCTTCTCCGAGTGTAAGATAGCCCAGCCCGAGATCCTCCAGAACTTGGAGACGCTGTCGTACGGTTTTCAAATCTGAACAAGCCTCGATCGCATCTGATATATCCATATCCATGATTTCCGGAAGAGAGTATAAGGTGCCGCCTTCATTTTCTCTTTTGATAAGGTATGCTGCTTTTGAATATCTGGACCCTTTGCATTCAGGGCAAGGAATATCAATATCAGGAAGAAACTGTACATCCAGACTTACAGTACCTGTTCCGTCACATACAGGGCATCTGAGCCTGCCGGTGTTGTATGAAAAATCACCGTTTTTCCAATCATGCTGTCTGGCATCAGGTGTTTTTGAATATGCTTTCCTGAGTTCATCATGCACATTGGCATAAGTGGCGACAGTGGATCTGACATTGATGCCTATCGGAGAGGCGTCTATGAGTTTTACTTGTCTTATTCCGTCTGCTTCAATATGATTAATATGTTCAGGTAAAGATGTTCCGTTGATGACAGCCTTTAAGGCAGGAACGAGGCTTTCAAGCACAAGTGTGGTTTTGCCAGAACCGGAAACACCGGTTACAGCCGTGAGTCTTCCTTTGGGTATTTTTATATTCAAAGGCTTTACAGTGTGGATTTTTCCGGTGGACAGGAGAATTTCGCCATTTGAAAAAAGTTCTTTTTCAGGACAAAGCATCCTTGTCATACCGTATGTAAAATCTTTCAGATAGGGGCCGATAACAGATTCTGGGTTACCTGACAAGTTTGAGATTGTCCCTTCGGCAATTATCCGGCCTCCTTTTGAGCCTGCGCCAGGTCCGAGTTCTATCATCCAGTCCGCATTTTTGAGGACCTGGGTGTCATGATCGACCAGAACTATTGAATTGCCGTCATTTATGAGGTCTTTCATAACGCCAGACAATCCGTCTATATTTGCAGGGTGAAGGCCGATTGACGGTTCGTCCAGTACATACAATACTCCGGTAGTCCTGTTTCTTACAGTCTTTGCAAGTTGCATCCGCTGTCTTTCTCCGGTTGACAGTGTAGATACGGCGCGGTCAAGGCTAAGATAGCCGATTCCCAAGTCTATAAGTCTGGCAGAGATATCGTTAAAAGAGGAACATAGGCTTTCTGCCATGAGTTGCATTTCCTCAGGAAGTGTTTCAGGTATTCCGTTTACCCATATGACAAGGTCTGACAATGTCATTTTACATGCTTCATCCAGAGATATCCCTTTTACAAGCGGAGCTCTGGCGGATTCTGAAAGCCTTGTTCCTACGCAGCTTGGGCATGGTTCTGTCTTGAGAAACTTTTCCACCCGTTTCATGCCTTTTTCATCTTTGACTTTGGCTAAGGCGTTTTCTACTGTATAGACTGCATTGTAATATGTAAAATCCAGTTCACCGGCCTGATTGGTGTTCTTGGATTTGTATAAGATATGCTTTTTGACGGCAGGACCATGAAAGACAATTTCTTTTTCTTCAGGAGTCAAGTCCTTGAACGGAATGTCTGTCCGTACGCCCATTTCGCGGCATACATCTACCATGAGAGACCACATTAGGGTGTTCCATGGAGCCACTGCTCCTTCATCTATGCTGAGACTTTTGTCTGGAACAAGGGTAGTTTCATCTACGGTGCGCACAATGCCTGTGCCATCGCATTCCGGACACGCTCCCTGACTGTTGAATGAAAGTTCTTCTGCAGAAGGTGCAAAAAATTTATATCCGCATATAGGGCAGATAAGTTCTTTCCCGGCTGCAACCCGGAGGTCCGGCTTCAGATAGTGCCCGTTCGGGCATCTGTGACTGGCAAGCCGTGAATATATCAGCCTCAGACTGTTCAGCAATTCTGTTCCAGTCCCGAATGTGCTGCGGAGACCAGGTATTCCGGGCCTTTGGTGCAGGGCAATGGCTGCCGGGACGTAAAGGACTTCATCAACATCTGCTTTTGCAGCCTGAGTCATTCGTCTGCGGGTATAGGCGGATAGAGACTCCAAATATCTCCTTGAACCTTCTGAATATAATACTCCCAGTGCAAGAGATGATTTGCCGGAACCGGATACTCCGGCTATACCTACTATTTTGTTCAGAGGTATGTCAGCATTTATGTTTTTCAGGTTATGAACCCTTGCTCCACGTACTTTTATATATTCCGGAGTTGCTTTGGATTTTGTTTCTTTTATATTTCTGTTCATGATTTGTATTCAATAAGCAAAAGTTACTTGTCCAGTGTGTTGTGAGTCTTTGAGGTGAAGTCTTTTGGATATACGCCGAAATGTTCATGGAAGCATTTGGAAAAATAGCTTGGAGTATTAAAACCTACCATCCAGCATATTTCATTTATTTTATGTTTTCCTTGTGCAATCAGTTCTGCTGCTTTCAACAGTCTTACTGTTTTAATGAAATTATTTGGAGTCATTCCTGTAAGATCTTTGACCTTTTGGAATAATACGGTTCTGCTTGTATGCATTCCTTCTGCAAGGTCTTCTATTTTCAAATCTTGTTTTGACAAATTCTTCAATATAAGATTACTGAATTCTTTTAGGAACTGATTTTCTACTCCGTCTCTGTCAACAATGCCTGGTAATGCGAGAAATGGCCTTTTGCTGAAAGTCTCCCATAATGATTTTCGTTTCTGTAGAATACTTCCAATCAAGACTTTTAGGTAGGAAATGTCAACAGGCTTGTCAACATAAGCGTCCGAGCCGTTTCTTACACTTTGCATTTTAAGTTCAATATCAGAATTAGTGGACAGAAGTATGATAGGTATATGTGCGAGATTCACGTCCTTTTTCAAATTATTGCAGAAATCTATGCCGTTCATTTTCGGCATTATTACATCGCTGACTATCAAATCAGCTTTTTGTCCTGCTTTCAACATCTGCAGCGCTTCTTCTCCATTTCCTGCTGTGAATGTTATATAGGTGTCAGAAAGACTGGTCTCAAGATATTTTCTCATGTCTTCGTCATCATCTACTATCATCACGGTGACAGATTTAAAACGCTCTGTTTCCTTGCACTCGTTATTTGTCATTTCGTTGTTTGCGTATTCATTTATCACCGTTTCAGTAGTAGTTTTCATCTCGGGAACAAGGGAGTCATCTGAAGTTAGGGGGACGGTTACTGTAAAAACTGAATACTCGTCAATTTTACTCTCTACCATGACTTCCATTCCCATTTTATGGGCTAACATACTGGTTATAGAAAGCCCTAATCCGAATCCTTGGGTCTTGATTCTGCTCCCTTTGTCATAATGCCAGAATGCCTGGAATATATTTTTCCGTTCTGCTTCTGCTATTCCGCATCCATTGTCATATACTGATATCAGAAGTTTGTCACCATGTAATGAAGAACGTATTTCAATTTTGTCCTTTGCAAATTTTATGGCATTGGATATAAGGTTATTCATTATTTTGCTCCATGCATCTGAATTTATGCTGGCGCAAATGTTTTCATCTGTATTGCTGATGAAGCACAGAGTTATGCCGTGATTTTTTGCTGTAGAAACAAACTCTTCTGATATTTGTCTAGTGAGAGATATAATGGGTTCAGGTGTTTGTTTCATGTCCTTTGAACACTTTCTGAAATTCAATATCTCATTCGTCAGGCTGACAAGTTTGTCAGAACTTTTCTTTATGAAAGTTATATTTTCCTGAATCTTTTGAGGCAGGTCAGGCATTTCTGAAATCTCATTGACAGGGGCATTTATCAGCATTACCGGAGTGCGGATTTCATGTGCCAGATTAGTGAAAAACTGCAATTCTGTTTCTATTCTGGTTCTTTCTTTCAGATGTGCTATTTTTGCTGCTCTCGTGTTTTTTTTCTGGGCATAATATGCCATTGTTACCATGATGATTCCTGTAGCAGTCATAATTGACATCAGTATGTAAATTATTTTTGCAGTAGTGCAGTTGTACCAGTATGGCTTGATAGTAAAAGTTGCTGTTACAGGTTTTCCCCATAGTCCGTCATTGTTTGAAGAACATACGCTGAAAGTATATGTGCCGCATTTCAGATTTGAAAAAGTGACACGATTGTTTTTCCACGGAACTTCCATCAGGTTGTTGTTGAGGCCTTTCATTGTATATCTGTAGTGGTTCTTTTCAGGAGAACGATAGCTTAAGGCTGCAAATGCTATCGTGAACGGTTCATGTCCTTTTCTCAAGACGATATTGTCTCCGTTTTTCAAAAACTTGAATGACGCTTCAGTAAAGACTGTATTAGGGGCAATAGGGTTCAGATTGATGGACTTAGGGTCGAATATGTTGAATCCGTCGTTCGTTCCCAGATAGATTCTCCCATCAGATGCTTTTATGCCTGAATTGCAACTGAAGATGTCTGTCCTTAAACCATCTTCTCTTCCGAAAACATTCTTTATTCCTAATGAGGGGTTGTATTTAAGCAGACCTTCATTTGTGCTTAGCCAGATATTTTCATCATCATTAATGATATGGAATACAGTCATGTTGTTTATATCCATATTTGGTATGGGAACTTCGGATGCGACGGTTGTATTTATATCAAATTTAATTAGACCGCGGCCTGTCGTACCTATCAGCAACTGATCATTGGTTATTCCTCCTAACGACATAATGTCATCCGGTATGTCTATTCCGAGAGATGATGCTATAACTTTCTCGATACTCTGCGTTTTGGGTGTATATTTGAACAGTCCTTTACTGATGGAAGCAAAGTAAATGTTTCCTTTTGAGTCATCTATTATTTCAATCACATCGCTGTTGTACCCAAGTTCCTTCATGCAGACAAAACCATTTCTGGAGGTCCAGTACCAAATACCTGTTTTAGTTCCTATCCATATTTTTCCAGTGTGGTCTTTGTGCAGGGAATAAATGCTTTGGATAGTGGATTTGTCTGCTTCGAAAGTATGAAAGTGCTCGACTTTCCATGATTTTGTATCGGCCTTGTACAGACCGTTTGCATAGGTTCCTACCCATAATGTACCCTTGTCGGATAGAAGTGCGTGTATGTTTAGGTTCGGTACCTCAGGATCAATCAATATGTCGGCATATTCGTCTTTTGCCGGGTCATATTTGAACAGGCCTCCGTCATCGGTGCCTATCCATATTTTCTTGTTACTGTCCTCGCAGAATTTGCTGATTACCCTGCCTTTGAAAGAGTCATTTGAGCATTTCCTGTAAATGAAGTTTGCACTGTTAGGATTTGAATAATTGACGCCTCCGAAGTATGTTGCTACCCAAAGCCCGTCCTCACGGTCTTTAAATATGTCGTAAACAAAGACATCGGACAGTTGGCCGTACATTGGTATACTGTATGTTGTAGTTTCAATACTTCTGGCCGTTACATTGTAAATGGACATTCCGTGGTCAGAGCCTATATATATATTTCCAGGATCCAGTTCATTTATTGTGTGTATTCGACCTTTCAGAACAGGCACTCCGGCTTCTGTAAGGTGATTTGTAAAAGTATTGGTTTCTACGTTATAATGAAATATTCCGCTGTCCCATCCGGCAAGCCATAGATTCCCTTCCCAGTCTGCACACATTGAGAAAACATTCCTTTCCGTTATGTTTTTCTTTTTGTCTGTTATAAGTATTGATTTGAAAGAGGATGAAGATTCGTCATATTTGTACAAGTAACTACCTGAGGATATGCACCAGATGTTTCCCATGGCGTCAGCGATGACCTTCGGGCAGTAGTCAGATTTTATACTTGAAGAGTCAGAAGGCGAGTGCTTCCAGTTTTTTATTATTCCGCTGTGGGGATCATATCTGAAGATGCCATTACTCAGAGATGCTATCCATATTCTGCCTTTAGAATCTTCAGTTATGCCATGCGCTATTATGTTTTCTGTAGCAGGCGTCAGCTGACGGAAGGAATCGGAGTCCTTGTCAAAGATATACACGCCTCGTTCGGTTCCTATCCATAAATTACCTTTAGTATCTTGATATATAATATATACGCAATTGTTTCCAATAGAGTTTTTGTTGTTGGGGTCATGTCTCCATGTCTTCAGAGTATAGGTGTCATACATTGTGAGTCCGTCGTGGGTCCCGAACCACATCATTCCATCTTTATCTTGAAAAATACATTCTACTGAGTTGGAACTTAGACCGTTTTCTACGTTGATATATGAAAATTTACGCTCCTTAGACTCTGCTTTTGTCATGATAATTAAAAAAGTAGAGACTGCAGTTAATGCAAGAAAAAGTTTTTTCATCGTATTTTGTTGTTATTTCTATGTGCTAAAATATAAAAATAATCCTGCTGTTGTGTAATAAAAGTACTAAAAGTGTCTTATCTGTATAAAAATTGTACAAATAAGTACGATTCTTTCATTAGTGGCATATGAAAGAATGTATCTTCGAAAAAAAATAGCAAAGCTATACTATAATAAATTTTTACACTTAAACTAACTAACTTATGGAGTTTAATTTTACTCTCAAAAAAACGCTTCTACTGGCAGTTTTGCTGCTTGTTCCGTTTTTGCTGTTTGCACAGTCTTCCGGAATATCTGGAGTGGTTGTTGATGAGGCTGGCGAGCCGTTTATCGGCGCTCACGTTATGATCAGAGGTAACACTCTTTCTACCTTGACAGATTTGGACGGAAAGTTCAGTCTGGATGTTGAAGGCAATGCCACTCTCGTTGTTTCTTATTTAGGATGTGAAACACAGACTGTGGTTGCCTATGCAGGGAAGCCTATTACAATCGTTATGAAGCCGGATGCCATTTCCCTGGATGCAGGAGAAGTCGTTGCTGTCGGTTATGGTACTCAGAAAAAAGAGTCAGTCGTTGCAGCTATTTCTACTATCAGACCTGACGAACTCAAGGTTCCGGTACGTTCACTCAGCCAGTCTTTGGCAGGTAATGTTGCTGGTTTGGTTGCATTGCAGTCTTCCGGTGAGCCGGGAAAGGATGATGCCCAATTCTGGATTAGGGGTATTGCGACATTTACAGGTGACCCGAATCCGTTGGTGTTAGTTGATGGAGTTGAAAGGCCTCTTGAAAATGTCGATCCATTGGAAATAGAGTCATTTTCCGTATTAAAGGATGCTTCTGCTACTGCTGTTTATGGTGTACGTGGTGCAAACGGTGTCATTATCATCAATACAAGGAGAGGATTTGACGGTCCTGCAAGGATTGATGTAAGGTATGAACACGGGTTTTCATCTGCAAGTAAGAGACTTTCTTTTGTAGATGCGGCGACTAGATCGATGCTATTCAATGAGGCAGTTGATGGAACTGCTGGTATATCTCAGTCATTCAAATATTTGCCAGCTGAAATCGATGCGATGAGAAGTCAGATTGATCCTGAGGTTTATCCTGATGTTGACTGGCAGAAAGTTTTGATGAAAGATATGACAATGTCAGAGAAACTTAGCGCCAATATCTCAGGTGGAGGAAAGTTTGCACGTTATTTTGCAGCAATATCATTCTACAATCAGGAAGGCCAGTATGCTGTGAATCCCGGCAGATATTCATGGGTGAAAGACAAAATCGGTTCTTTTGGAGCAAATGTTAATTATACTAGGTATAATTTCCGTTCGAATGTTGATATGGATATTACTCCTACAACAACAGTAAGTCTCGGTCTTCAGGGAAATGTATCAGAGAATAAGGAGCCTGCTGAAGGTGGTTCCGCATCTATTTACAGGGATATCATCAATGCTGCTCCAAATGCTTTTCCTGTGCTTTTGAAAGATGGCAGACTTGCTGGAAGGGATGGTCTGAATAACCCGTACAATATGTTGACCCAGCGTGGCTATGCAAAAAACTTTCAGAATGCTCTACGTGCGAATTTGTCTGTGAATCAGGATTTTAAGTTTATTACAGAAGGATTGACAGCAAAACTGACATATGCTTATGACTATACCACGAATGCTACTGACACTCATTCAAGGGATATCAACTTTTTTGAAGTTACCGGAAGGGATGAAAGCGGAGACTTGCTTACAAACGAATGGCAGGCAGATCGTTATCAGGATTATTTGAACTATAGTCATTCAAGTTCTTCTACACGCTCCCAGTATGCCGAACTTACTATCAATTATCAGAGATATTTTGGCAAACACGATGTAGGGGCATTGGTAATGGGCTTTGCAAAAGATTATAGGTCAATGGTGCAGGGTATGAACTATATATCGTCTTTGCCTCACCGTAGTATAGGACTTGCCGCACGTGCGACTTACGGATATGACAACAGGTATCTCGTAGAGGCCAATATCGGTTTTAATGGATCAGAAAATTTCTCTAAAGGCAATAGAATGGGTATATTTCCTGCCGTTGCTTTGGGATGGGTGGCTTCCGAGGAGGCATTTCTTAAAAATAGCAGAGTCCTTACTTGGGCGAAACTCAGACTTTCTGTAGGTCAGGTCGGTAGTGACCAGATTCCTTACACCAGATTCATTTATCTGGCAACGATGAATGACAATGCTCCGGGTTACGGCAATATAGGAGTTGATTTCAACCAGTACCAGAGTGGTATAGGAGAAGGAAGAATGGCAAATGAAAACGTTACCTGGGAGGTTGCAACCAAGTATAATATCGGTGTTGAACTTGGTTTCTTCAATTCGCTCAGACTTAATGGCGACTTCTTCTATGAGCGTAGAGAAAATATTTTCCTTTCTCCTCAGACTTCTGAAATAACAGGTCTTCCTAATGGTTATGACATTTACTCCAATATGGGTATTATGGAAAACCGCGGATTTGAAATCTCTGGGGAGTATCAGAAGAAGATAGGAAAGGATCTTTTTATCACTGCGAGAGGAAACTTCACATTTACAAGGAACAAAGTTCTTGCTGATGGAAAATATTATGCATATCCTTGGCAGGATGCAAAAGGGGCAAGGTATGGCCTTACTTTAGGATATAAGGCAATGCATTTGTTTTCGGAGGAGGAACTGGCTTCAATGCCTGACTATTATGAGCAGTTTTCAATGGACAAGACTCAGCTCAGACCGGGGGATATCAGATATGAAGACCTTAATGATGATGGAAAGATTACCGAGGCAGACAGAACTTGGATCGGACATCCGTCAATGCCTGAAATAGTGTATGGTTTCGGAGCTTCACTCAACTGGAAAGGTCTCGACTTTTCTTTCCTTTTTCAGGGCGCAGGAAACCGCTCAACGTATTTGACGGGAGGTTGGTATTTCCAGCCGTTCCAGGCTGACAGAGGTCCTAAGCATATGGGTAATGTGATGTCCGCATTCCTTGACAGGTGGACAGAAGACAATCCTAATCCTAATGCATTTTCTCCTCGCTTGAGTTATGGTGCAAATGCCAATAACTATAAGACATCTACCTGGTGGCAGAGAAGTACAAACTATATTCGTCTGAAAAATGTGGAACTAGGTTATACACTTCCTGACCGTTGGGCAAAAAAGATATATGCAAATACTCTCAGAATTTATCTTCAGGGAGTCAACTTGCTTACATTCAGTAAATTCTATTCAAACTTTTGGGACCCGGAAACAGGAGCAGATTCATACCCTATGCAGAGGGTGGTATTCATAGGTCTGAATGTTTCATTCTAAATATATATTGAAAATGAAAACTAAATTTATTTACACTATACTGGCATCTATTGCACTCACGACATCGTGTTCAGATTACCTTGATCAGGATCCCGGTGGTATGAATACTCTGGATAAGGTATTTACTTCTGAGGTCGAAACGAAAAAATGGTATGCCCGTATGTACAGTGATGATTTTATGGTGCAGGAAATGCACTATAGTGGTCAGATACCATATTTCTGGTGTACTGACGAGTCTGCCTATGTTATGGAAAGCAATGTAAGAAGCATTTCTGAAGGGCTTATGTCTCCGGACAACTATTATGGATATACAGGATATAATCTGTATTTTTTCGTACGCTACTATCAGGCTATAAGGCATATAAATATTTTTCTCGAAAATCTTGACCGTTGTGTGGAAATGGGTGAACTTGAGCGTCGTACAAAACGAGCTGAAGCTGTTTTTATGAGAGCTTACTATCATTACCTGCTCCTTCGTCTGTACGGACCGGTTCCTATCGTTGACAGCAGCAGGACGTCCGATGAAATTGCCAAGCCTCAAGCTCGTGTTCCGTTTGAGAAATGTGTTGAATGGATAAGTGGGCAAATCGATTGGGCCTGTGAAAACGGTATGCCTGAGACAAGGAATGAATCTCTGGAAATGGGTCTTCCGACAATTGGAGCTGCACGGGCAATTCAGAGCAGGATGTTTTTGATGGCTGCATCTCCTCTTTATAACGGTAATACTACTTATGCTGGATGGACAAATAAAGATGGTACTGTGCTCATTCCTCAGTCTTATGATGCTGAGTTGTGGAAAAAGGCAGCAGATGCAGCAAAAGATGTGATAGATAATTATGGATATTCACTGAAAAAACCTGCTGATGATGCCTCATTTGACGATATAGTAGACAATATCAGAACCATTACTACGACATGGGGTGCTGAGACTAATCCTGAAATGATCTGGGGACACCCTAACAGTTTGCAGTGGTACGGAATGTGTGCCCTTCCTGCAAGATGGTACGGATGGAATGGACGTTACTCGCTTGCCCTTGGAATGGTGAATGACTTCTTTATGGCTGACGGAACTGTTGCGCCTTCTATGGAATCCTGGTTTGAGGACAAGAAGTTCTCCACTGAAGATGGCAACGGTACTATTGAGAATACTTTCCATATGTTCTGCAATAGAGAACCGCGTTTCTATGCAAACATTCATTTCCCTAACCAGCGAATATCTTATGCCTATCCTAATGAGTCAGATTCATTTCAAGATGCCGACGGCTATGGCGTGGTAGATTTCTGGTATTCAGGTCTGTCAGGAAACGGTTCAACACCTGGAGACAAAAACACATCAGGCTTTTCTGTAAGGAAGAATATACCGGTAGATTATTGCTCAAGCAAAGAAAAGAGTACAGCAACACGTATGCTTAATGTACCGTTCCCTATTATAAGGCTTGGAGAAATTTATTTGAACTATGCTGAAGCAATTAACGAATATTATGGAGAAACTCAGCAGGATGAAGTTCTTTATTATTTGAATGAGATCAGAAAAAGAGCCGGTATTCCTGGGTATGAAGGGCGGTATTCAAAAGAAGAAATGAGAGAAATGATTCGTCACGAGCGCAAAATTGAACTGTGTTATGAGTGTCAGCGTTTCTTTGATGCCAGGAGATGGTTTATTGCACATGGCCCGGAAGGTGTTTTCAATCATAATGAAATGGGGCTGGACATGTCAAAGGGCACAGGTCCGACAGATAAGGAATTCTTTACAATGACTCAAGTAGCATTAAAAAGATTCGATATCAAACATTATTTTATGCCTATCAAGTCATCAGAGATAGAATTGAATACTGAACTTGTTCAGGCTCCTTTCTATTAGCAGATATTGAGGCTGGCGGCATTTGAATCAAAAAGCCGGCTTCCATATTGTGTGACAATATCTTAAGAAAAAGTAAATTTAGAATATGAAAAGATTATATAATATGCTTTCAATGGCACTTCTGACAATAACAGTTGCATCTTGTCAGATAGAGTCGCCTGCGATTCTGATATATCCGGATCCTGTATTTGACAAAAATGGTCTGTATCGGATAAATACTATATCGATTTATGACGAAGAAGAGACAATAATATCAGTATCCAGAACTTATGGACTATCAAAGGAAATGGACCTGACTGTCGGTATAGATCCGTCAGTACTTGAAGAGTATAACAAGCTTAACGGAACAGATTATGAACTTATGCCTGAACAATATTATACTGCGCCGGAATTTGTTAAATTTGAACCACATGCCAAAACATCTGAATTAAGAATCAGCATAAGTCCCAAGGCTTTGTCTGATGCTCTTGGTATAGAAAAAGCTAATAAATATGCTATTCCTGTTTCAATTATTGATTCTTCAATTGAAATTGAAGCGAAGGGCAGTTCTTCAGAAGTTATTCTTATACCTGAAATCGTTAATCCAAGTCTTACTGTAGAGATTCCTGATGTGAATAAAAAACTGGATTTTATAAAAGGTGTCCCGTTAACTCAGAGTGTCGTTTTGACTTCAAAAATCAATTTTACTACAGTAGATTCTGATGCCGTCATGGTAGAAGCTGATGCTGATGCAGTAAATACATACAACAGTGAGAATGGAACTGATTACACCCTTCTTGCACAAGAATATTATTCAGTAGAGACAGGACAGTTGGATGAAGAAAATATGCTCTACACTATTCCGGTGAAATTTACCTGCCACGAAATGCCAGATGACAAAGCATATCTCCTTCCGCTGAAGATTAAGTCTAACCTTTATAATATATCACAAAGAGAACCTATATACGTTATGGTTCAACTCAATATACTCAAGATGTGGGTAGTAAAAAGCGGAGAAGTTGTGGTTACAAATACAGGAAAAGGAATGATAGGGGTGGAGATGAACGCACCGATTGCAGAAGCCCAGCCTCTGGATTTTGAGGTCGATAACTCAAAAGTAGAGGAATACAATTCAGCAAACGCTACATCATACCTTACGGTAGATCCTTCTAAAGTAGAAGTATTTGCATCCGAAGTTCCTGCAGGAGAGAACTCTGCAAATGTTTCATATTCTATAGATATGAAAGATATGGAATATGACGGAGAGGATAAGTATCTAGTTCCTCTCATTCTCTCAAGGGAAGGCTTGTATCCTGGTACTGAAGTAGAAAAAGACCTGATTTACGTATCTCCGAACAAGTCCTTGGAAATACCGTATATAAAGACTGTATGGGGAGAGGAAAAATCAGATCGCGTAACCAAGGGTGAAATTTTCCACTCTAATCTAAGACCGTCAAAGAGCGACTCAAAGCAGAAGTACGCGATAAATTATAATGAAAGGTGGGCTGACGGCCTTATTTATTTCAATATTAAAGACGAGACTGTTTCAGGTTATCCTGAACGTAGGATATTGAGTGACTTTTCCGACAGACCATATGACCGACCTGACGGATATGACAAGATTGTTGACAACGGTTCATACCTGGATACTGAAACCGGAATTCTGCACTTTGATTTGGCAGTAATGGATACCAAGTATGCAGAACAGGGAGGCTTCCCTATACAGATTGATTTGGCTCCGGCAAATTAAATCCTGATAATGGCAGCTGGAAGTTAATATCTCCAGCTGTCCTTTTAAATTAAAAATACGTTAAGATTATGAAAGCTCATTTAAAGGATTTCGGACTTGCAGCGATGATGCTGATGGCTGTGTCTTGTAGTTCAGGAAAAGGAGGAGAACTTCCTGCAGATCCTGATGTTCCCCCGATTATCGATGATCCGTATGAAGTTAAGATTGTCAATGGAACATTTGAAAATGAACTTGATGGATGGATAGTACACAAATATGCAAACGGAGAAAAGACTCTTCTTGAAGTTGTATCGGGACAAGGAGTTAAAGACAGTAAATGTTTGAAAATACAGCAGTTTCCTGAAAATGGCAAGTGTTGTGTGGCTGTGGAGCAGAAGTTGACCGGCCTTGAACCTGACCAGATGTACAGGATAACAGCCAGAGTCAGATATTCTGATATTCCTAATGGAGAAGGAACTGGCCCTGTGCTTTTCAGCCCTAATACAAAGCAATACTGGAATTCTTCCAAGTATTTGTACGGTACTGAGTTGAAATCTTGGACTACAGTGACTTGTGATTTTATTTCAGATGATGGAGGTAATGCGACAATATCTGTAGCTCTTGGCTTTTGGCAGGGAGGAATGGCCAACGGAGGACATTCGACGGGAACGGCTTATTTCGACAATGTCAGTGTAAAGAAAGTTTCTGATGAAATGTTCTTTAAAGAAGGAGAACATATAAAGTTATATATTGAGCCCTCAAAAGTTATTGTCTCAAATCAGATTTTGTCTGAATGGGTAGAAAGACTTGACAGAATGTATGAATCTTATGTCGAACTGATGGGAGAAGCTCCTCATGAAGGGCGGAAATTGGCGATTCTTACGACTCACGGCATTTATTCAGGATATTGGGCATTGGCTGGTTATCCTATATTGTGGAGTGCAAACTATACTGCAGTTGAAGACTCTTTTGCGCAGATGAATCAGTATGATGACTGGTGTTTCGGAATAATGCACGAACTTGGGCATGTATTCAATTTGGGTAATTCTTCTTGGAATTGGAATGATGAAATGTTTGCCAATTTCAGAATGCACTACGGTCTGGCGATGAACGACGGTAAAGTTTATATGGACGGTTTGGATGGAAAGAGAGTATATCGGGGAAATGAGATTTTGCAGATGTATAGAATCGACTACGATAAAACCATAGCTTCCAAAGTTAATGATAACGGGATACATTACATGCTTGCAAGGCTTGCAGATCCTAGTGTCATAGGCTGGGAGCCGTTCAAAAAGACATTTTATTTTCTCCAGAAAAACGGTGGAAACGGCGGAAGCAATTATGACAAATTTGAATATTTTATCAAGGTTCTTTCACGATATGCTACGGAAGTACATGGACGAGAAATAGATGTGAAGAAATTTTTTACTGACCAAGAACTCGCATCGATAAAAAAACAATTAGGATAACATTAAAATTGATAATTATGAATAAAGTTTACAGGTTTTTGCCTGGGGTATTTTCAAGCGTGCTGATCATTCTCGCTTCTTGTTCAAATGGAGTAGTTTATGAAACCTCGTTTGATAAAGATGTTCTCTCTTGCGGAGAATGGAAAATCGGAGGTAATCCGATTCAAGGAGCGACTGCTGAATACAAGTGTGATGAGGGCATAGAATCTTCGGGATGTGTTTATCTGAATTCTCCTGACAGGGGGCATTTGTATGTCAGTCATTGTCTTTCTGAACTGGATCCATCAAAATTGTACAGACTGACGGCAAAAATCAAGACAAGAGGAGTAAAAGAAGGACGAGGTGCCATTTTAGCTGTAAAAACGGAGAATAGCGACCAAATCTGGAATGCATCAGAGTTTGTGTATGATGATAATGACTGGAAAGAGGTATATATTGACTTTGTTCCATCATCTGACGGAACGGCAGAAATTTGCTGTATGCTCGGAAATTTTGGAGGTACATACAACGGAGGAACTGCATTGGGTGAAGTCTGGTATGACGACGTTTGTGTCAAAGAAGTTTCTGATGAACAGATGTATTTCCGTTCAGGAGAACATATTTCGTTGGCGTTGGACCGTGATAAAGTGAGCATTCCGGACTCTGAAGTAGATAAATGGCTTGCACATTTGGACGAAGTGTATCAGAGTTATGTTGATCTGGTTGGAGATTGTCCCTATAATGGGAGAAAGATAATGATTCTGACCACTCCCGGAATTGAAGCCGGATATTGGGCTCTTGCAGGTAATCCTATTCTTTGGAACAATAAAGTTGGAATTGACAAGCTTCTCAAACGGACAGCAGCCGACGGTGACTGGAATTTCGGTATCTTGCATGAGATTGGACACACATTTTCACCGGGAACAGTTACCGGGAATGGTAACTGGAATTGGAATGATGAAATTTTTGCCAATTTTCGTATGTCTTATGCCTTGGAGGTGTGCGGTGGTGCTGTAAGTCAGAGAAATGCTATTTACAAAGGGGCGGAAATCATTGACTATTACAAGATTTTTTATGATGAGACTATAGGACAAGGAATAGCAAAGAACAATGGAGATGCCTTGCATTATACATTCCTGCGGATAAAGGAAAAATATGGATGGGATGTATATAAAAAAGCTTTTCGTAATCTTTATGCCCTTCCGGCAGAAAAAATGGCACATCTTAATAAAGATTATGAGAAGTTTCTTTTTTTTCTGAAATATGTATCTGAGGCTGCAGGGGAAGATGTTACAGTGACCTGCTATACGGAAAAAGAACTGCGTCTTATAGAAGAGTCTTTAAAATAATATTCTGAAGAATGAGACTAAGATTGACAATATTGGTAATTGCAGTATTCTTGATTGCTGCAGAAGTCTGTTTTGCACAAAAGGTTTACAGATTCAGTGTAAAAGTGGGGATTGACTGTGAATCTGTAGATTCTTTGGGTGGAGAATAATTGGTAAGAGGAAAGATTGCCGATATGTTCGGCAAGATTAACAAGGCATTCAATCATACTCGTCAGTTTGATGCAGTATATGATTTTGCTGTTGACTGGGATGCTTTTTATATTTACGACGGTATTTCTACAGAAGAAGTCTTCAAGCCTCATCCAGAACATGACTATCTTGTCATCATAGACGGATACAAGTCAAATCCTAAAGAACAGGGTGGAGGATGGTATGGTTCGGATATTCAGACTGTCTATCATGCAAGAACCCATAATGACAGATTCAACGATCCGTTCAACAGCCAGGCTATCGACGGTATAATCCACGAGTTCGGTCACGGCCGTGGCGTGCCTGATATATATGCAATGAAGGTTGAAGCTTGCAATAATCCGGTTGCGCCAGTGGCCTGTTATGGGACCAGATGTATCATGGATTATCCTTATGGCGAAACCAAGTGGAGTGATTATGCAGTGAATATGATTAACCTGTCGGGGGATAAAATGGTGGAGATAGACAATCTGGTGGCAGAGATGCGGCCGGATATGTTCTTTTTCAATGTACTGAATCCGGATGGCAAGCCCGCTGTCAATGCTTCATTGAATTTTTATCCGGTGGAATGGTATTCAAACAAGGTCTCACCTAAAATCATATATACGGCAAGGACAGATGCAGAAGGAAAGTGCTATATAGGAGGAGACATTCTTTTTCCTAAATCTCAGGATTATGGTTTGAAATATCCTAATATTTTTGTTGAGGCCGACTTTGAAGGAATGAAAAGCTATGCATGGCTTCCTTTGTATGAGATAGAAAATGTAAAATTTAATGGAGAAAATACTTATCGCCTGACAATGTTTATGAAAAGTTCCGTGCCTTCTGACCCATTCAAGTTCAGAGTTACGGACAAACGTTATCCTAAGCCTTCGGGGGTGGATTCATATAGATGGATTGTCAATAGTTGCGGACAAATAGAATGGAATGTAAATAAAGAGCAACTGCCCATTGTTGTATTTATAACCATAGAACAACCAAAACTAATCAGAAATATCCGAGTGTAAATCTTTAATTACCAGCATATTCTA
>URDD01000043.1 GCA_900546395.1 uncultured Bacteroidales bacterium
TAAATTATCCCTCTTGTCGGATATATGGTGGCATAGACCATGGAGTTATTTGATGCGTCAATCATGTATTTGTCGTCAATTATCTGTATGACAAATAGTTTTGTCAATAATATCAAAGCCGCTACAGAAAGCCCCAGAAGCAGTTTGTTTTTTTTATCCAGTTTCATTCCCCCTCCTCTCTAACGCCGTTCTTCGTAGTTCAGCAAATGGATTGCCAGCATTGAGAATATGGAGTTGCATAACAACGATGCCGCGAACCTCGATAGGTTGAACCAGAAAGGCCTGATGCCGGCCCCGTCAGCTGTTATATACATAATAAGGAAAACCGACTGAACCAGTATGACGGCCAGGAAAATTTTTCCGAATCCTTCATATCTCAGATTGAAAGGTTCGTCCTTTTCAAATGCTTCCGCTCCCATTGTGACTCTGACAATTGGTTTTTTCAAAAGGGCTACGGGCAGCAGGGCCAAAGTATTCAGACCCAAAAGCCCCTCAGAGAGAAAATCCACCCCAAGTCCGGTAATAAATGCAATTATCATAGTAAGAGAAGTGCTTTTGCGGACAGGGAGACAGAGGATCAGTACCGGCAGCAGAGACAGGGATATGTAGGGACCCAGTCTGAAATAATTGCAGATTATCGCCTGTGCTATGACAAGCAATATATACAATATGCTGAAATGTTGTACAGTCTTCATTCTAACGTGGTTTTACTTCTGACTTGAAACCAACTCTCTGATTTCATCCTTTCCTTCATTTTGTACAATTGTGACATATTTCAGTGCCTTGAAATCAACGAACAGGTTTATCTTGATTTCATAAGTGGCTCCGTTGACAAGTCTGGCTGTTTCTGTTGTTCCGATTGGTATGTCTCTTGGAAATACAGATGAAAAGCCGCTTGTGAATATTGTATCTCCCGGATGAAAGTCTATGTGGTGGGGAATTTCGTTCAGCAATGCACCTTTGTCGCTTTTTCCATCCCATTGGAGAATTCCTACCGGACCCTCCCTGCCTATTCTGGCGCTTACTGTTATGCCTGAGTTCTTGAAAGAAAGGGCGTATGAGTAGTTTTTGCTTACGGCATCTATAATGCCTATCACGCCATTGGATGTTATGATTCCAGCCTGCTCTCTTATGCCGTCGTCAGAACCTTTGTCGAGTATAATGTAGTTATGCTGCTTATTGTTGCTGATTTTTGCAATTGTTGCAGGTGTGTATGTGAACCCTTTTGTGTCTTTCCCAAAGTTTGTCTTTCCGGTATCCTGAATATTGACAAGTTCTTTGTAATACCTTAGCTGTTCAGAAAGAAGAAAGTTTTCTGCAGCAAGTCCGTCATTGGTTTTCTTGAGTGAGAAGTAATATTTTATACTCTCAGTCTTTCCCCATATTGCAGCATATAGGGAATGGAAGCCTTTTGATATCCAGGTGTCCTGCAGTACAGCGTTGTTTCTCAGCATACTCAATGCAGCTATCTCCAAAATTATGAAGATAGCTGCATTGAGTATGATCTTGAATATTTTCTTCTGTTGCCCTGGCATTATCTCATCAGGAATGAATATCTGTCTGTGTTCTTCAATGCAATGCAAGTTCCTCTGGCAACTGCTTTCAGAGGGTCCTCGGCCACATGGAACGGTATGTTCACCTTTTCGCTCAGACGTTTGTCAAGGCCTCTTAGCAGAGAGCCTCCGCCGGAGAGGTAGATGCCGCTTTCGACTATGTCAGAATATAGTTCAGGCGGAGTCTGCTCCAATACGTGGAGTATCGCTGACTCGATTTTTGCGATTGATTTGTCAAGACAGTGCGCTATTTCCTGATATGAGATAGTAGCTACGACCGGATGTGCTGTCATAAGATTCGGTCCCTTTACTACGAATGGTTCCGGTTCTTCGTCAAGTTCCGGAATTACGGCTCCTACTGCAATCTTGAGACGCTCTGCCGTAGGTTCCCCGACCTTGATGTTGTGCTGCTGTTTGAGATAATACTGTATGTCTGTGGTAAATACATCTCCTGCAACGCGGACGCTGTTCTGCTGTACGATTCCGCCGAGTGAAATGACGGCAATTTCTGTCGTACCACCTCCTATATCTACTACCATGCTTCCTTTAGGAGCCTCCACGTCAAGACCTATACCCAACGCGGCAGCCATAGGCTCGAAAATGAGATATACGTCTCTTCCTCCGGCATGTTCCGCGGAGTCACGTACCGCCCTGATTTCGACTTCCGTACTTCCTGAAGGAATGCCTACAACTATTTTAAGGTTTGGGGTAAAAAGCGAACGGCGCTTGCTGTTTACTTTCTTGATAAATCCCCTTATCATCATTTCTGCGGCATTGAAGTCTGCAATGACACCGTCTCTGAGAGGACGGACGGTCTTGATGCCGGGGTTTTCCTTTTCCTGCATCAGCTTTGCTTCCTGCCCCATTTTTATGAGCTTTCCAGTATTGTTGTCAATTGCCACTATACTCGGCTCGTCCAGGATAATCTGGTCATTCTGGAAGATGACAGTATTGGCTGTGCCGAGATCGATGGCGAGTTCCTGGGTCAAAAATGAAAATCCCATTTCCCGTTTTCCGTTAGTATGTTTCTAAAAAAATATTCAAACGGTAAAGTTACAAAAAAAAGTTAAATTTGCAGCAATAACAATGTCATCTATATGTCAACAAAGCAGAAATATCTTATAGTCACAGCTGGAGGAACCGGAACCAGGATGGGAGCGTCTGTCCCAAAGCAGTTTCTTATGCTGGGAGGAGTTCCTATTTTGCAAATGACTATCAGTAAGTTTGTTAATTCTGTTCCGGGACTGAAGGTTGTGACAGTCCTTCCAGAAGATTATATAGGGCTATGGAAAGAAAAGTGTTATGAGAATAACTTTATCGTTCCGCAGACTCTTGTAAGCGGAGGCCTGACACGGTTTCATTCTGTTGCCAATGCCCTTGAGAAGGTTCCTGATGGAGCCATAGTAGCTGTTCATGACGGGGTGAGGCCTTTTGTATCAAAGTCTTTGCTAAGAAGGCTGTTTGCAGAGGCGGAGGCCAATAAGGGGGTTGTTCCGGCAGTTCCTTGTGTCGATACTCTACGCCCTGTCAGAAGGTCAGATAATGGCAAGGAGCTCATAAGGCTTGATGATGCACCCGTTGACAGAAGCAGGGTGTTTGCGGTCCAGACACCTCAAATATTTCATTCTGAAATACTGAAAAGGTCTTACGACCAGGCATATGATGTTTCCTTCACTGATGATGCTTCAGTTGTGGAGAAAGCAGGCTTTCCCGTAAAATATATTGAGGGGGAGAGACTTAATATAAAAATCACCACCCCTGAAGATTTGAGTCTTGCAGAAGTGGTGCAGATTCTGTATAAGTAGATAAGCGACAGTGACTAATCCTTGTCTTTGTCCTTTCCTTTTTTAGCATTTGCGGAAAAACTGGTGTTCTGGTATTCCTTTACCCATACCTGACGTTCAATGGCCTGATCAAGGGAGATCTGGGTCTCTGTTGACTGTACGTAAGGTATTTTCTGGATTGTGTTTACGAGCACTTCCATAAGGTGATCATGGTTGAAGCAGTAAATCTTAATCAGAAGATTATATTTTCCAGTTACAAAATGACATTCTGTAATTTCTGATATTTTTTTGAATGCTTCGATTACTTCCGGGTATCTGTTTGATTCAGAGAGGGAAACACTGACAAATGCGCAAACGTTCAAGCCAAGGGCCTGAGGTTTTACTAAAAGTCTCGAGCCTGTGATGACCCCATTGGACTCAAGCCTTTTTACTCTCTGATGTATGGCAGCCCCGGAAACACCACACTCACGTGCTATCTCCAAAAAAGGCATCCTTGCATTTTTGACCAGGAAAGAAAGAATCTTCTGGTCAATTTGGTCGATGTGGTATGTTGGCATAGTGATTATAATTTATAATAAATTCAGCACGCAAATTTATTATAAATTTTATAAAATCAACAAAATGCGTTTAAAATATTATAAATTATTATAAAAAGTAGCGTTAAACTATCGTTTTTCCCGTTATTGCTATCTTTTACGTTGCTTTCGTCCTGTAGGTTGTGAAGTGCTGATTATTTCCTTGCAGGCTTCTTCGCTTAGTGATGAAACGTCAGTACCTTTAGGTATTTTATAATTTCTGCCGGCATGCTTGATGTAAGGTCCGTAGTTGCCGTCAATTACCTGAATGTCACTTTCTTCAAAGGCAGCAATGATGGCATTTGGCTGTTTTGCTGCGGCCTGCTCAATAAGCTGGATGCAGCTTTCAAGATCAATTTTAAGGGGATCGGAATTTCTCGGCAGAGAAATATTCTTGTCTCCGTATTTTATATATGGACCGAAGCGGCCTTTAGTGCATATTATGTCCGTACCGTTATGTTTGCCTACATTCCTTGGCAGTTCAAACAGTTTGATAGCTTCCTCAAGAGTTATGCTTTCGATAAGCTGTCCTGGAGCAAGACTTGCAAACTGCCTGTCGTCACCTTCTCCTTTCTGTACGTATGGTCCATATTGTCCGTATTTGGCTACAATCAGCTTTCCGTCTTTCGGGTCTGTCCCTATTTCTTTGCTGATGTGGCTGTATTGTCCGTCGTTCAGTGTTTTTTCTACTTTTTCGTGGAATGTAGAGTAGAATGTCGCGATGAGTTCGTTCCATACCATTTCGCCTTCGGCAATCTGGTCGAATTTCTTCTCTACATTGGCCGTGAAGCTATAGTCAAGAATCTTGCTGAAGTTCTCAACAAGATAATCTGTTACAATCATTCCGATTTCCTGAGGCAGGAGTCTTCCCTTTCCGGCTCCAGTCACTTCTATCTTCTGTACCGTCGATATTTTCCCGTTTTTGAGAATAAGGTTGGTTACAGGTATCTTCTCCCCTTCCTTGTCGCCCTTGATGAGATATCCGCGTCCTTTGGTCAATGTTGAGATGGTCGGTGCATAGGTTGATGGTCTTCCGATTCCGAGCTCTTCGAGTTTTTTTACAAGAGTCGCTTCTGAATATCTCATAGGAGGTGCAGTGAACTTGCATTCTGCTGCCATCCCTCTCTCTTCCATGACTTCTCCTACTGAAAGTTCAGGAAGAATGACGTCGTTCTCTTCCTGAGGTTCGTCAGTGCTTTCGATGTACAGCTTCAGGAAGCCGTCGAAAAGAACTTCAGAAGCCTGTACGCAGAAATGCTCGTCTCCTTTGTCATAGCCGACCTTAATATCTGTCTTCAATACTTTGGCGTCACTCATCTGAGATGCCAAAGTCCTTTTCCAAATAAGTTCATACAGTTTTTTCTCCTGGGCTGTGCCAGGGATTTCAATATTTTCTATATATGTAGGCCTTATGGCTTCATGAGCCTCCTGTGCTCCTTTTACTTTGGTCTTGTACTGTCTTGTCTTTGAATATTCCGGTCCGAAGTTTTCTTCTATGTATTTTTTTGAAGTGTTGATGGCGAGTGACGAAAGGTTTGTGGAGTCAGTTCTCATATATGTAATGAAACCGGCTTCATAAAGCTTTTGTGCTATGCTCATAGTCTGACTTACGGAGAATCTCAATTTTCTGGCAGCCTCCTGCTGAAGCGAGGATGTGGTAAAAGGGGCGGCAGGTGTCCTGTTACCCTCTTTCTTATCGATGCTGCTTATGCTGAATTTTGCACCGATGCATTTGCTGAGAAAAACTTCAGCAGTACTGATGTCCGGGAATTTTGTATCCAGTACGGCTTTTACTGTGGTTGATTCAGATGTCGATTCCGGGTGAAAAACAGCCTCGACCCTGTAATATGGCTCTTTCTGGAAATTCAGGATTTCCCTTTCCCTGTCCACGATAAGGCGTAGTGCTACTGACTGTACCCTTCCTGCCGAAAGCTTCGGCTGGATCTTTTTCCATAGTATCGGAGACAATTCAAATCCTACAAGCCTGTCCAGGACACGTCTGGCCTGCTGGGCATAGACAAGGTTCATGTCTATGTCACGCGGGTTTTCTATAGCTGACAGGATTGCATTTTTCGTGATTTCGTGGAATACTATTCTTCTTGTGTTTTCCTTTTTCAGATCAAGAGTTTCGAACAGATGCCATGATATGGCTTCCCCTTCACGGTCTTCATCGGATGCCAGCCATACGGTTTTTGCTGTCTTTGCCGCTTTCTTGAGGTCCGCTACAATTTTTTTCTTGTCAGCTGGAATTTCATATTCCGGCTTGAACCCGTCTTTGACATCAATGCTCAGAGAGTTGTCATGCAGGTCTCTGATATGTCCGAAACTGGCTTTTACTATGTAGTCTTTCCCAAGAAATTTCTGAATTGTCCCGGCTTTTGCCTGAGACTCTACGATGACAAGGTTTTCTTCCATATATATCCCGGTTTAAGCTGTCTTTTTCATCCGAAAAATGTGTTTTTTCTTAAAAGACAAAGTTTTAAATTGCAAAGTAAGGAACAAACGGGGCAATATTCAAAATTTTGTTGCCTTTTT
The DNA here is from genome assembly GCA_900546395.1 of uncultured Bacteroidales bacterium. GTDB lineage: Bacteria > Bacteroidota > Bacteroidia > Bacteroidales > UBA932 > Cryptobacteroides. Next base: position 6,448 of record URDD01000043.1, read on the forward strand.
TGCTCTTTTCAGAAACTGAACTTGTATGCAGCGCAAATGATATGGTTTATGTATGGCCTCTTTGTTATGTTGGTGAGGTATCCCTTGTTTTTTGTAATGTGTATGTCATAGTCAGTGCCGTCATCAAGGCGGTATGACAGCTCTATACGGTTTCTTTTGTCAAAACGGTATTCTGCTCCGAGAGAATATCTCATTTTGGAAATATGGTTTTTCAGTTTGTATGAAATTACGCTGCTTCCTTTACCGGTAAGTCCTTCAAATCTGTCAGGAGTATTGAGCGTATTGGTCATTTCGACAAAGGCGTACAGCTTCAGTGGGATACGGAAAAACGAGTACATAGCCTGAACTTTTGACCTCAGTACAAAGGATGCCTTTGTCTTTTCACAGACATTTATTGAGTCTGTCCTGACTAGAACCTGTGGCCTTTCTCTCAGGGAGAACTGCCAGCGTCCTGTCTTTAGCGTTCCAGTAAGATTAAGTGCCGCCCTATGTTTGATTTCCCATACTGAAGTCCCGTTTTTTTTGCGGTCCAGAAGGTTGATAAATGAGTATTCCGGCGCTATTTTAAACCATTGCAGAGGTTTGTATTCAAGAGAAAGGGTTGAATACAGTCTGTCAAACCGCGAACTTGCGGCATCCAGACGTACTTCTTCTTCGAGGCTTACGGAAAGCTTGTCCTTTATCAGACTCTTTTCTGCAGAAACGGAAAATCTCGTGCGGAAGTCGCAGGTGTCTGCGGCTGTTTCTCTGGTCTGTGCTGAAGCGCTGCAAAAATACAGCAGAGCTGGAATTATTGTGATGAAGTAGTATTTTTTCATATTCATTCTTCTCTTGGCATCTTGCTTATATGTTCTATTGAATTGCTTTCTCCTTCATTGAGATTATAGTATATCTTGAGAAAGACCGAATCTTTCAGAAAATCCATATTTCCTATTTCAACATTCTCGGGATTTATGCCTGTACGCTTGCGTATATCTTCCATCATTTCATTACGCTTTTCAGGAACTATAAGGTCAATCCTGTCGTAAATAATGAGTTTGGCAGCTCTTTTCCGTTTTCCTCCGATAATTTCAGCTCCGCATATCATTCCTATTATCAGTATGTTTGCTGCAATTAACTCAGCTATTGAAATGTTCAGTGCAAGTCCGTTTATGACAGACATCCCTATTATAACGAACAGGTAGGTCATTTCTCTGATAGGAACTGTCTCCGTGCGGTACCGTATCATTCCGAATATGGCAAACAGGCCCAATGTGAAGCCTATCTGGAGTTTTACGTTTTCCATAAGGAAAATAAGAAGGAACATTGTAGAGGAAAATAGCAGGAAAGTAGTATAGTAGTCTTTTCTCCCGTTTTTGCGGTAATATAGAAAATGTACTATAATCCATCCTATAAGCAGATTGAATGTAAATCTTATTAACAGGTTAAGCAGCGAGCCTGACTCGAAAAGGGGAGTTCCCAGGAATGTGCCAGCAGACATGCCTTCTCCGAATTCTGCAGCGATTGAAGGGTCAAACTCTGGTAGTGACTGAAGTATTGTGAGCATTTTTTTCTATGTTTTTAACTATTGTCAATTTTTCTTTGAAATTGTTCTTTTTTATTTGCGGATCAGTAGTTGCTGTGCCAATGCAATATTTGCTGAATCCCATACGGTGTATGTGCATGCGTCTGAGAATGTCTTTCATGTCAGAGTGACAGGTACCGTCCTGCTTTATCTCTATGATTGATATCCACGGCATTGCATACACATTGCCGTTTTTTAGATTTTCAAAGCTCAGATTGATGTCTATCGTGACTCTTTCTGTCATAGCCTTGTTGACAAGTGTAATTCTGTTAAAGCTAGTACGCAGATGGGGACTCAGGCAGTGTGCCGGAAAGTCAAGCCTGCCTTCCAGGAATTCCTGTATTGCGGAATCTGCTGTAAGGGATTCCGGATGACCTCCTTCAATCCGTATTCTTTTTTTCTTCGTACGTCCTTTGTTGCTCTTGTTCTTGATTTCGAGGAATGTGATGCCGGAGTCAAGATATATCCTGCTTCTGAGCTTCTGCCTTGTCAGCCTGCGGTTGTGATGCATGATGTAGTAGTCGCTCCTGTCAGTATCGAAGTAAACGGTGTCATATCCTGCAATCTTATGATTATCAGTGATTTGTACATAATATCCCGGAGCTGCAAGCTCAAGAAGTTCAGCAATCCGGGACGAGGGCATTACAAATTTCGTATCGACCCGGTTCATCAGCTTTACTTTTCCCATCTGTTCCAATGTCAGGAAACCTGGAAAGGATTTCCATACCATTGAATGTTCAAAGTCTGTATCTGTCATTATTTGTCGGAGAATATATATTCGAAAACTTTTACGGAATATAACTTCCCGTTTGGCAGATAATTATACTGTCTGGCTTTTGTTCCGTCACTGTTGTATTCGTATTTGCGGATTCTGTAAGGCTTGTTCCTGTCGTCATATACGACTTCCTTGCTTACTTTTCCTGTAGCTTCGTCATATTCAATGGTTATGCGCTCTTTCTGTCCGTAGTTGGTGAATTCTATTTCTTCTACCTTACGTCCCTGGTTATCGTAAACATTTATGTGGTCCAGCCATTTGCTACCGCCTCTTGCCGTAGTGTTCCATTCCTTTACAGTAAGGTTTTTTCTTTTTGCCCTTTTTGCCAATGTTTCCGGCGATATTTCCTGTGCTCCAAGTGCAATTGCGCATGCAATTAAAGTGAATGCGGTTGTCAATAAGCGTTTGTGTGCCATAGTCATGTGTGTTAGAAGTCTGTGTGTCTCCACGTTAATCAGCCCGCAAATATAGCAATAAGGGGTATCTTAGACAAATAATTGTTCTATCTTGGAATTTTGTTGCTATTTTTGTGTTTTTGTATAATGGAAAAGATATGACAGACAAGACAAAGAAGACAATCATAAAGTGGTTCTGGATTATATTGGCTTTGCCTATTGCATTGATAATCCTTATGTTGCTGCTTGTTTGGGCCTTTGCGGACATACCTTCTTTCGAGGAACTTGAGAATCCCGAGAGCAAGCTTGCCACGCAGGTCATAGCAGAGGATGGCGAGATTCTTACTACATTTCACATCGAAAACCGCTCATTTGTAAGTTATGAAGAGCTTTCTCCGTTTCTGGTTGAGGCTGCAGTCGCTACCGAAGATGTGAGGTTTTACAAGCATTCAGGCATTGATTTCGTGAGCCTGGGCAGAGTGCTTGTAAAGACATTGCTTATGAGCGACTCCAGTCAGGGAGGTGGAAGTACCATTACCCAGCAGTTGGCCAAGACCTTGTACCCGAGGGCGGAAGTAGGAAGCCGCATCCCGGGCATATACCATATAAAGATAGTGTGGGTAAAACTCAAGGAGTGGATTACTGCAGTAAAGCTTGAGCGTAATTATACGAAGAATGAGATTATGGATATGTATATGAATGCCATTTTCTTCGGAAGCAATGCCTATGGTGTGAAGGCAGCGGCTCAGACTTTCTTCGCAAAGAACCCTTCAGACCTGACAGTAGAGGAAAGCGCCATGCTGGTAGGAATGGTTAATAAACCTACTCGATACAATCCGGCACTCAATCCGGAAAAAGCTCTTGTCCGCAGGAATTTTGTAATAGGCCAGATGGAAAAGGCAGGCTTCATTTCGGAAAGTGAGAGGGATTCCATACAGAATATACCTATAACACTGTCATATCAGGTCCAGGACCATAATGCCGGGCTTGCCCCTTATTTCAGGGATATGCTTCGCAGGACAATGAATGCGAAGGAGCCGAAGCGTTCCAAATATTCCCAGTATGAGGATTATGTGACAGATTCTCTACAGTGGGCGGACGATCCGTTTTACGGCTGGCTTACCAAGAATACGAAGCCTGACGGCACATCTTACAATCTTGACAAAGACGGGCTTCGCATATATACCACTATAAACTACAGGATGCAGAAGTATGCGGAAGAAGCTGTTGCTGAGCATCTTGGAAAAGATCTTCAGAAAAGTTTCTGGCGGGATCTTAGGCGCAAGACAAACAAGCCTTTCTCAAATGATGTAGATAAGGCGACCAGGGACAGGGTCATGGCACAGGCCCGTCGTTGGAGTGACCGCTATCGTGTAATGAAGGCAAGGGGGGCTTCTGAGAATGAAATAAAGAAAAGTTTCAGGGAAAAAGTGAATATGCGACTTTTCTCATGGGACGGGAAAGGTTATATAGATACACTGATGACGCCGGATGATTCAATAATATATTACAAGTCTCATCTACGTGCCGGCTTTATGGCCATTGAACCGCAGACCGGACATATAAAGGCTTATGTCGGTGGTCCTGACTACCGTTATTTCAAATATGACAACATCCGTCAGGGAAAGAGACAGGTAGGATCTACGATAAAGCCTTTCCTTTATACACTTGCCATGCAAGAGGGAATGTCTCCATGTGACAAAGTCGTGAATGTCCCGCAGACGTTTATAGTGGGAGATAAGACTTGGACTCCAAAGAGTACTGACAAAGATGAATGGATCGGGCAGACTGTGACTCTTAAGTGGGGACTGACCAAGAGCAGTAACAATATTTCCGCATACCTTATGAAGCAGTTTGGTCCTCATGCAATGGCTGAAATGATGCGGAAGATGGGTATAGGCAGCTATATAGAGGAAGTTCCTTCACTATGTGTGGGTCCTGCAGACCTTTCATTATACGAGATGGTCGCGGCGTATAACACATTCCCGTCACAAGGAGTTTACATTTCGCCGATATTTGTAACCAGGATCGAGGACAATATGGGTAATGTGCTTGCAGATTTTACGACCCGCAAAAGAGAGGCTATCAGCGAGCATACGGCTTACCTCATGGCAAATCTTATGCAGGGAGTTGTAAACAGCGGCACTGCGATAAGGCTTAGGTTCAAATATGGGTTGAAAGGTGAGATTGCCGGAAAGACCGGAACTACGAACGACCAGTCAGACGGCTGGTTCATCGGATATACTCCTTCAATCACAGCAGGAGCATGGGTGGGGGCGGAAGACCGTCAGGTACATTTCGAATCCCTTTCGCTTGGAGGAGGCTCGAATATGGCCCTTCCTATTTGGGGAATATGGATGAAGAAGGTATTGGCAGACAAAACCTTGGATATATCTGAAACAGATAAGTTCATCGCACCTGCTGGTATGCACCTGAATTTGAACTGTGACGGCAGCGACAGTGACGCATCGTCAGGAGTGAAGGAAGCTGAAGAATATTATTTTGATTTTTAAACTAATGGAAAACAATTACTTAAACATAGCAGTGATTTATGGCAGCGATTCTTCCGAATGGGAGGTTTCCTGCCGTAGCGGTGAATTTGTCGCTTCCAGAATCGACGGGGCGGTTTATAATGTATTTGAAATTTTCGCAAGGTTCGGGAAATGGACGCTGGCGGCTTTACGCAACAGGAATTCTATGAGGGTCATATTCCCGGAAAACGAACGTCCTGAAATCGATAAAACAGATTTTTCTGTCTCTGTTGACGGAAAAAAGATAAAGTTTGACTTTGCATATCTGGTCCAGCACGGAACACCTGGTGAAAACGGACTTATGCAGGGATATCTGGAAATGCTGGGAGTTCCGTTTAGCAGTTGCAGTTCATTTGTTTCAGCTATGACATTTGACAAATTCTCATGTAAAGGATATCTCAGGAACGTTGATTATGTGAAGTGCGCAGATGACATATTCATGCGCAGGGGAGATGATTTGACGGCCTTTGAGGAGGAGGTTTCTTCAAAACTAGGGTTTCCTGTGTTCATTAAGCCTACAGATGGAGGTTCAAGTTTCGGTGTCGTGAAGGTCAAGGACCGCAGCGGGATAGCTTCTGCCGTTGAGGAGGCATTTGCAGAAGGCAAGACAGTACTTGCCGAGAAATATATCCCGGGAAGGGAATTGACATGTGCTGTTTATTTTAATGGGGAGGAAAATGTTGCCCTTCCTGTAATAGAGATAATCACAGATCACGAATTCTTCGATTACGATGCTAAATACAATGGTTTCAGCAAAGAGGTTTGTCCTGCGGAGATTTCAGCCGGACTGACAGCTGATATTCAGAGCGTTTCAAAAAAAATATATGAACGTCTCGGCTGTTCCGGTGTCGTGCGCGTCGATTATATCCTTTCTGATGACGGACTTTATTTTCTGGAAGTGAACACTATTCCGGGAATGACAAGTGCATCATTGGTACCTAAAATGGTAAAGGCTGCAGGAATGGACATGACAGCATTTCTGTCCGATATAATAATTAATTCCAATCGTAAGTAATATAATGTTGCTTAAAGACTTTATTTCCGGATCTGCAAAAGATTTGGAGCCGCTTTATAGTGCAGAAGAATCCAGGACAATAGTGCTGATGATTTGTGAGGAGATTCTCGGCACTAAAAACTATACGCATATTGTTGATCCCGGCTATGAAATAGACAAAGGGAAAAAGCCTTTGTTGGATTCGGCACTTGAAAGACTGCGGGAAGGTGAGCCTGTACAATATGTATTGGGACATACTGAATTTTATGGCAGGACATTCAATGTAAATACCTCTGTTCTTATTCCACGTCCGGAAACGGAACAGCTTTGCAGAAGCGTCATAACCGAAGCGTCTCGTCTTGCCAGGATGAGAAGTGCGTTTGTCGGAAAAAATGTAAGGATTCTGGATCTGTGTACAGGTTCCGGATGCATAGCATGGACATTGGCGTTGTCTGTGCCAGGGGCAGAAGTGATAGCTGTGGATATTTCTCCGGAAGCTCTTGATGTAGCTGAAAAGCAGGATTTTAAGGCCGAAATTAAAAAAACTGAAGCCAAAAGGCCATCCTTTATTCTGGCTGATGTCTTGGGAGGACCTGACGCTGAAAATGTAAAGTCAGTTTTTCCGGAAGATGCAAAATTTGACATAATAGTGAGCAATCCTCCATATATAAGGGAAACGGAGAAAAAGTTCATGAGAAAAAACGTCTGTGGCTACGAGCCTTCTATGGCTTTATTTGTTCCCGACGATAATCCTCTGATATTTTATGAAGCCATATCTGCCTGGTCAGAAAAACTGCTTTCAGATGAAGGAACAGGATTCGTGGAGATAAATGAGGCCCTGGGAGTGCCTACAGCTGAGGTTTTTAGAAATAACGGCTTTAGAGAAGTCGGGACGGTAAAAGATTTAAGCAGCAAAGATCGCTTTATCAGGTTCTCCAAATAGGCTTTTCAGGCGTGTGTGTGGCTGTATTTCTAACTTAAACGTTTATTTTTCAGAAAAACGGATATAAGTTGTTCTCTTTGTAAAAACTTTGTAAAATGAGAACAACAGATTTAGTACTTCAGTTTGTTGCAGCTTTTTCACTTGCTGCAGTTATTTCCTGTGAGGAATTGGATAATGACATTAACAGTCATTCAGAAGGTGACGAGCCGTTTGTAGCAGTGGAGGATGTTGCTAAAATACTATCGGTGCTTCCACTGGAAAAAGAACATCTCAAAGAGGTCTTTGATGCCGTGTCATCGTCATCAGACAATGGTTATGATGATGAATATACTATGAAGGACCTCTTCTCCAGTCCTGGTGCCGGAGTAGGTGATTCATTTTCTGCTCTCAGAAACAAGTCTGGCAATGAAATGTACGAAAGACCGCTACGGGACCTGATAGGAGAACATCTTCTTTCGCGACATGAATTTCAATTGAAGTCCGGAGCAGTAATTCCTGGTACTTCTGTGTCTGCAGAGTCATATCTGGCAGCATTGCAATCGTCAGACATTCAGATATATTGGCCGTTTGTAGAGAACTGGGACGGGGAAAAGTTCCCTATTATAACCTTCGATCCTTCTGACGGCTCGGAAACAAACATAGGTTACCGGCTTGCTTTGGACGGCAATGGCGTGCGGACAGTAGAAGAAGTGCTCGTAGATGAGAATATGGCAAGAAATAATCCGGTATGGATTATAAACAGGAATGACGATGCTGAATATACGTCACTGGAAATCTTGCGCAGGCAGGACCCTGACTGGGGTAGCGGCGGGTCCGTTATCGTACGTCCGAAATCCGGAAGTCTTCATGGAAAGAACGGATATCCGTTTTCCGGAAAGGCAAATGGAAATTCAAATGTCAGGACACTTGTACTGAAGGATATTGTATTGAAGCGAAATTTTGATTCATGGTTTTCCGGAGCATCAGAGCTCTTTGTGAAAATAGGTTCAGTCGAAGACTTTGTAGCCAGTACGGAAGCTGAATTGAAGCTTTATACCCCTGCTGTTACAGATTTTATGATAGTTGTAAAAAGGAATATGGTGGGTGCAACCATCCCTTTTAATGCTGTCCTGGTGTCAGACTGGACAGATCAGCTTGAACAGTGTGCCTTTATGATTACAGAGGACGACGGAGGTACCCGTACATCATGGAAATGCTCGGCTGTAGTCAAGGTTGCATCAAAAAGCTATGGCTTTGAGGTAAACCTTCCTTTCAACACTAGAGATGATATCGTTTGGCGCGGCAAACTTAGTCGCAGGTATATTGAAAGAAACGACAATGTGACCGGGCATTTCGGTGATGTAGATCTTACTTTCGAGATATTGGACTATTAGGAAGTACAGCCATTTCGCATTTCCTGCAGTCAAAAAGCAGAGGAAAGCGCTTTCCGTTGTTCAGTAGGAATAGTTCTCCAACTTTGTGTAAGCCCCTGTTTTGCTTCGGGCAGAGGCCAAGTTCGTGCCTGATGCAGTATTTCATCCTCATAAGCTCGGCATCAGGCTGGTGCTCAAGTTCAAAAGCCTTGTCAACGGCGCAGGCTCCAGCCTTTAGATAGCGTTCTTCCGCAAGCTTGTTGGAAACATTGGATTTATAGGAAATACTGTCATTTATTTTTATCCCGGCTGTAAAAGAATGTTCAGCCAGCGGTCTTGATGCTGTCCGGTTCTCAAGCGGCCGGCTTATGCATCCGGACTCATCAAGCTTTGCAGCTATTTCCCGTCTCATACCGTTAAGGGCTGAGGCCGGCAAGAAAGGCAGTATGCAGCTTTCTGTCCTAATGTCTGAGACTGAAAATTTGTAATGTCCTGATTTCTTTTCGAGTTGTTGTCTGAATACCGCAGCCATTCGCTCTTGGTTGCCAGCCGGCTGGCATTCTGTTCCGTTTGAGAATCTGATTACTCTTCCATCTTCGCTCGTTGCGGTAGTTTCTATTACATAGTGTCCGTCATCAGTATTCCTGTGAATGCATATAGAGAGTCTTACCCCTATCTCTCTTGACGGCAGGTTGGTTTCAAGTTCCTTTTCAAAAGCAGTATCTATGTTGCGGAACAGTATAGCCCCTTCGTATAATTCAGGCATGCTTTTGCATTTGATTTCAAGTCCCGAACAGACATCTGCCCTAAAGCCGACGACTTCCGAGTTCCCGGCAACGAAAGACAGTCCGTCTCCGTTGTGCAATGTCAGTTGCTTTGTCGGGCGTATGGTAATCCTGTTCTTTTCTGGAGACACCCTGACTACTCTGCCTATCTCCTCTCCCATACCTTTGGCTGAGTCGAAGGTGGACCATTTACTTCTTTTTCCGTCAATGAAAAGTTCTGTATATCCGCGGTTGAAAGTCTTGTCCGGATCTGGTGTGAAACCGCCTGTGACATTACCGAAAGAGGCTCTGCAATATTTGTTTTCAGAAGCTGATATAAGTCTGTCAATGGCTGAAGAGTAGTCTCTTACTATGTTTTTGACGTATGAAGCATTTTTAAGTCTGCCTTCTATTTTGAATGAACTGATTCCGGCATCAGCCAGGTCTTTAAGCCTGTTTTTCAAGTTGTAATCCTTGAGAGACAGCAGAGCTTTGTTCCGGACCAGAATGTTTCCTTGTTCATCAGCCAGGTCGTACATGGAGCGGCAGGCCTGTATGCAGGCACCGCGGTTGGCCGAGCGTCCGGCTATCGCTTCTGACATATAACATTGTCCACTGTAGCAGACACATAATGCTCCGTGTACGAAGAACTCAAGCTCGCAACTTACGGCTTTTCTTATTTCAGAAATCTGGTCCAGGGAAAGTTCCCGTTCAAGTATAAGTCTGGAGAATCCGGCATCTTCATAGAATTTAGCCTGATCTGGAGTTCTGATTGCGCATTGGGTAGAAGCATGAAGAGGAAGGGAGATCCCTGTCCGCCCGGCAATCTCCATTACAGCCAGATCTTGTACGATTATGGCATCGGCTCCAGCTTCTTCAGCCATAGCCAACTGTGATGCGGCATCTTCAAGTTCGTCATCAAACAGTATGGTGTTCAGTGTAATGAAAATCCTTGAGCCGAACTTATGTGCGTATGTACAAAGCCTGGAGATATCTTCTATCTCATTGCCTGCGGCTTGTCGTGCTCCGAATCTCGGACCTGCAATATATACTGCATCGGCACCGCAGTCGATGGCTGCGATGCCGATGTCAATATTCCTTGCAGGAGCCAATAGCTCCAGTTCCCTTTTGTTTGCGGGGGTCATCTGCAGAATTTATCAGTTACATTTCAGAGCTTCAATCTGCTGTTTTGCAGCTGGGCCGAATTTAGGGTCTCCGGCGATTTTCTTGTAGTAGCCGCATGCTTTCTCATTGTCACCAAGCTGCTGTGCAAGAGCTGCAACAGTGTAGTACATCTGGTTGACATTACGTGCGTTAGGAGCAAGTGCGATATAGCTCTCAAGATATTTTACAGCATCGGCATTCTTGCCTACAAGTGAAGCTGCTGTTCCTGCTACCTGCATTGCAGTCGCATTCTCGAGAAATTCATTTGACTTCACGGCATTGTCGATAGCTTCCTGATATTTCTTAGCCTTGAGGTTTGATGCCGCGAGCTTTACATACATTGTAGAAAGCTGTTTAGCTGCAGGCTTTTCCTGTCCGTTTTTCATTGCTTCTGTGTATGCAGCTTCCGCTTCTGCTATTTTTCCCTGTGCTCCCAATGCCATACCGAGTCTGAGAAGAGCAGTTCCGTTGGTAGGATCAGCTGCCACAACCTTCTGATATGCTGCAGTTGCTCCTGCGTAGTCTTTAGCATTAAGCAACTGGCCTGCCTGTGACATGAATACCTGAGGGATAAGTTCTGCAGCCTCTGTTGCAACTTCTTCATTTGTGTATTGCTTTGCAGAAGCTATAGCATTGTTGAGCTGCTCGATAGCCTTGTCGAAATTATCGGATTTGATGAAATCTTTTGCAATTGCGAGCTCAACTTTAGGCAGGACATCTTTGCAGTTTGCAATCATATCTGCGCCTTCTTCGCCGCAGGCTTCAGCCATAGTGAGAGCCTGTTTGAAATAGTTAAGAGCGCCGGCATTGTCTCCCATCTGGAGAGCCATAGCGCCATTGTTGTAGGTGTCAGTTGCCTGCTGCATGTCCTGAGCTGCAACAACGCCGGCAGCAAACATCGCTGCTGCGACAGTAATAAGGATTCTTTTCATAGTCTTATTCAATATTTTTGTTCAATTCCGTTATCTAAGGAACACGTAAATGCAAAAATAGGAAATTTTTATTGTAATTTTGCATTAAAACAGTACTAATGATGAATAAAAATAAATATCTGACTTTATTTTTGCTGATATTGTCGCTGTCCCTTCCAGGTTTTGCCTTTGCGCAAAGTCTTGCATCCTTGCCTGATGATCCTGCAGTCTCGAAAGGTGTACTGCCTGACGGTATATCATATTATCTGGTAACAAACAATACACGTAAGGCAGTTGCTGATTTGTCTCTTGTTTGGAAGACCGGATTCACCGCTCCTGCGGATTCGTCTGTTTCCAGTGAGCCTGTTAGTGCAGATACTTTGCAGAGTATTGCCAGAAAATGTCTTTCGGGAACTGATGTATTCGGGAAAAGGACTCCGGAATCATTTCTTAGGTCAAACGGAGTAAAGTGTGGTAAAAGCGGTTATATAGAAAAGAAAGGCAATGCTGTAGTGTTCAACTTTAAAGATATAAATCTGTCTGGCGGCACAGCAGTTATTGATTCTCTGCTTTTGCTGGCATTTGATATGACCAGGTCGTGTTCCGCTATGCTCGCAGAGCGTGGGCATGAAAACTGCGGACAGGCAATTATACTTTCCGGCGACATAGCAGGAATAGCTGTGGCTGACAAAATGAAAATGCTTTCGCTGTTTGTACCGGATGCGGACCGTACGGAATATACTGATACGTATTCATGGGTTCCGGGAGACAGCGCTTCTTTTTTTGCAGTGAGGGATACGAGTGCTACGGTTGCTACTTTGTCTGCTGTATATTCGTTGCCAAGGACTCCGTCTGAATTTATGGGAACTGTTCTGCCTGTCGTGTCTTTGCGTATGGGAAATGAGTTGGGGCTCATATTGCAGAAAAGGCTTTATAAGGATTTCTTTGCTCTGGGAATTCCTGTTGCGGAAATAGGATATGGTTATAGGGGAAGTTCGGACTGGGATGGAGATGAAAAGTTTGAAGTTTTTGTAAAAACTGCTCCGGAGAGCATTGAGCCGGCAATCACGGTAGTAACATTGGCTCTATCTAAAATAGCATCCAAAGGGGTTTCATCGACGGAATACTCTGCTGCACGTAAGATGATTGGCAGAAAGTTTGTCCGTGACGCAGGTTCTGTACTAAAAGGAAATGATGTCTTTGTAAACAGGTGTGTTTCATCATATCTTTATGGCTCCTCTCTTTCATCAAACGCTGATAAAAGCGGTTTTTTTGAGTCCAGCGCCCTTTCTGATGTAGAAGGTAACAGGTTTTTCAATAAATTTTCTTCATCATTACTGGGCAGTATTGGAAATTTGTCTTTGAGATATACTGCGGATACCTGTATTGTCGATGAAGCGGAAATGGCGCATCTGTTTTCAAAAAGTTGGAGCAATACACTTTCTTCACTTGTATCAAATCCTGTGAATCTTGATGATACCACAGGCTTTAATATAGTATCGGAAAGATGTAAAATTAAAAAAGTCAAGGAGGAACCTTTGTCTGGCGGGCAGCTTTGGACTTTTTCGAACGGGATGAAAGTCGTCTATAAAAATATTCCATCAGGAGGAAGGTTCTGGTACTCTATGATAATACGAGGTGGCACAGCTTCTGTCAATAACCTTGAGGCCGGACATGGAGCCTTTTATGCAGATATGTTGGGTCTCTGTAATATAAGGGGTATCAGGTCAGATGATTTCGGCTACCTTTTGTCTGCAAAAGATATATCAATGAGCTACCGTGCCGGGGTTTCAGATATAGGAATATACGGTTCTGCACCTTCAGAGTCTCTTGATTTCCTTATGAAAGCCTTGGTAGGAATAACGGAATTTGACAAGATTGATGACGGTGCGTTTAATTATTATCTTGAATGCGAGAGGCTTAAGCTGTTGTCTGAACAAGGAACAAGAAGAAGCAGGTATGTTGCGATAGACAGTCTTATGTGTCCCGGATACAGGTATTCGGTATTTAAGTCTGAGGCCGGGCTTTCCCGGACATTGAAGGATGAGGCTGAGTCTTTTTTCAGAAAGCAGTTTTCGAAGGCAGATGACGGAGTGCTGGTTATTGTAGGCGATATCAGTGAGTTTGAATTGAAAAGAAAACTTCAGAACTACCTTGGGGCATTCAAAGTCGCAAACAGAATTATGCCTCGTACGGGCCAGGCTTTCCAGCCTATTTCCGGAGAATCTACATATATTCTGGACGGAATGTCAAATAGCATAGATGTGGCTATGTCTGCTTCGGTGCAGTTGACAGCATCTTCATATATGGTGGCAAAACTGGCTTCGTTGGCTGTTGAAGATGCTCTTATGTCTTCTCTCTCAGATATTCCTGTGTCAGTGAACGTGTCTGATTTCTTTTCTGTAGTTCCGAGAGACAGGTTCAATCTTATGCTGACAGTTGAGGAACTTGGTCCGGAAGGTTTTTCAGAGGATATTGCATGTTTTGTCCCTGTTAATACCCTTTTTGCCGTGAGGTCTGCTATTCAGGGCCTGGCTGTCAATAGTTTGTCTGGTGAAAAACTATCATTATACAAGACTGTACTAAAAAACAGGATTGCCTCCTATATGGCGGATCCGAGATACTGGGTCGATATGATTACCAGACGTTTTTCAGACGGAAAGGATCTTCATACGGACTATGTGGCAAAAATTGATGCAGTGACAGCAGATCAGGTAAAGGAAATGATACATCTGCTGGACAGCAGCGGCAAAGTCGAGTATGTAGTACGTCCGTGATACAGAAAAGAAATTCTGCCCATGTTATTGGCGGAACAATTATGAAGTAATAAATCACTTGCGAAACTTTAATTATATGAGATACGACAGACCTGCTATAATACAGATTGATGACTGTCTGGTTTCCGATGAAATCCTGACAGAGTATTTTGCCTGTGACTATGAGAAATGCAAAGGGTGCTGCTGCATTATCGGAGATAGTGGTGCTCCTTTGGAAGAGGTTGAAACAGAGGCTATTGAGAAGAATTATGAAATTTTCGCACCCCTTATGAGCCGGAAAGGCAGGGAGAGAGTCTCACAGACTGGTTTTTTTGAAGTGGATGCAGACGGGGATCTGGTGACACCTCTTGTGCCAGGAAGCGAGGAGTGTGCCTTTGCTCATTTTGACGAAAAAGGAAACTGCTTCTGCGCTATGGAGAAATGTTGGTTTAATGGGGAAGGCGACTTTCGCAAGCCGATATCATGCTGGCTTTATCCGATAAGGGTTTCAATCCTAAGCAACGGTATGAAAGCCTTGAATCTGCACAGATGGGAAATATGTAAGGATGCTTTTGAAAAAGGTAGAAAAGAAAAGGTCCGCGTCTATGAATTTCTACGCGAACCTATAGAACGTTATTTCGGCGAGGACTTTTACTCGGCTTTGTCGGAAGCTGCTAAGATGCTCAATGAGCGTTCATAGTCTCCTTCATTGACTTTGAGCTCGATAGGTCCGTCATAGTTGACTGACGGGAAAGATGAACTTTCTCCAAAGATTGCAGATTCAATCCCGTTGTCTTTCAGTTTGGCTGCCGCGAGGCGTGCTGCCATCGGTTCCGAGAATTTCTCGACTGTCTTCAACTCGTTCATAGCAAAAAAGATTATTCCGCGTTGCTGCGGAGTTGCTTTTGTGTTTTGGTTTGCCGGGCAGGGAAGCGGCTGTACTATTCCTCTGTGGATATGTTTCCAAGTCTGCTTTCCAGCCCTGTTACGATTCTCATCACATCTTTTCTGAGCCCTTCAACTTCTATGCCCCCGATTTTGGCAGTAAGGGTGATTCTGTCTTCGTACATTCTGGTAAATCTGCTTACTCCGGTTTTTCTGAATGTCATAGTTCCGACTCCCGACGCTTCGAGGACATATTCCCTGTTGGTCATGAATGTCATGACTCTGTCCTTGTTTTCTTCCCAACTGCCTGCTGTAGCGGCCGTTCTTGTCATAAATCCTACGCTTGGATATATGGCAGCGATGACTGCAAAGAATATAGCGATTTTCCACAGTGCGCTGTATCCTCCTATGAACATGGTAGATATGTTTCCTTCTGCCGCTCCGGTAAGGACGAGCACCGATATTATGGCAACGAATATTACCGTGAAATACAAGAAATATTTTACAGCTCTTATGAAGTATCTCATTTGTCTTGTGTATTAGTATGTTTGTTCGTACTCCGTCTTTGGGGAATGCGAATGTTTTCAACTGAACAAAAATAATATTTTTTGAGACAAGATTGCCAGATAGTGAGGCAAATTTTAAAATATTTTCTATATCATAGCTGTCCGGAGAAATTTTTTACCATAAAGTAAGTTGCCCGTTTGAGTCGTCCTCCGGAACATTAGCCGACTCA